>JALTLF010000093.1 GCA_027005735.1 Chromatiales bacterium
AAAGAAAATCAGGTTATTCTTGGTGCTTTCGAGTCCTGGATATTGGGAAAAGGACTGTCCAGGTCAACTGCGAAAAAGCATCGGGAGAACATCGAATTTTATATCAACGAATTCCTTCTTTATGAAAGTCCGAAGCATGCTTCAGAAGGCGTTGATGAAGTGGGCATGTTTCTTGGCTATTGGTTTATCCGCAAAGCGATGTGGGCAAATGAGACCAGTATCAAATCATATGCCACGAGTCTGAAGAAATTCTACGATTTCATGATGGAACGAGGTGAAGTGGATTCAGTGGCGGTTAAAGACATGAAAGAAAGAATAAAAGAGGATTTGCCGGAGTGGATCGAAACAGTAAGGCGATATGATGATCCTTCTATCGATGCAGAAGATGTGTGGCAGTGGTGAGCCAAGTATCTGGGCATAACAAGCAACTGTGATCCCCTATCAAGCCCTCAGCCATACTTTTCGTCCCATCGCGTGTGATCTCTGACCATCGCGTTGAGGATAACGATCATCTTTCGAATGCAAGCTGTCAGTGTGAACAGTGATCGTATTCACCTGACAGTTTGCCGTAAAAAAGGAAGGTTGTTGTAACGCTCCTTGTTTGCGTGTGGAAGGAATGCTTGATGCGTCGAGCGGCATAAGCTTGTGGGGTGTCTTGCCCATGAATCATGAGGAAATACAGGAATGGGCCGCGGCGTATATCGAGGCCGAAAAGGACCCTGGATTGTTAAAAGTGGAAGACCATCCCTTGTGGTGGGCCGTGGAACGCTTTATGTTTCCCGGAGGTGAAGACACGTCAGCCAGGGACTGCCTGAAAGCCATTCTTGCTATTCTGGAGAAAGATCCGCCAGAGTCGGTTATCAGTAGCCTTGCCGCACGACCATTGGAAGACTTGATTGAGGGATGCGGTGAGGAAATTATTGAAGACATTGAATTAGAGGCCGGGAGAAATCCTGCATTTCGGCAGTTGCTGGGTGGGGTGTGGGAAAGCGGTACCCCGGAAGTGTGGGCGCGAATTGTGTCCGCCCGTGGAAGTGCCGGATAGCTTCGCCAAACAGTCACGTTGGTGGCAATTGCAAATCTCGTCATTCTCTATTGCTTGCAGCAAACTGTTGTCCTCCTGGCATATCGGCAAGTGCAAGCTTGTCCGCGCAGCGTGCTGCGCTGTCAACGGCAGGTCTTCAAATCAGGTCCAGCGACAGAAACGCGGTATGCCACTCTTTCTGGTTCTCGTTGAGGACGGGGACGGTGTAGGTCTGGGGTACGCGGCGGGTCGGGTCGCCATGCTGGTTGAGCTGGATGCAGGATGCGTCGATGCACTGCAGCACGATGGCGGGGGGATCTTCGAGGACTTCGATGACCTTGCAGGCCACGCCCTCGTATTCCACCCGCACGCCTATCATGCCGCGGAGCTGTTCCAGTGAGAAGCTGATCGTCATGTCGGACCGTGCTGTGCGCTGTTCTCCCGCTTAAGTATAATGGGTTTTCGCCCCGGCGGCGTGGTTCGCCGGGGCGATGTATTGTTGACCTATCTATCTGTTATTGAAGGGAAAAAGATGTCCGGGAAGCCTGAAGTCGGGGTGCTGTTCGTGTGCATGGGTAATATCTGCCGCTCACCCACCGCGGAGGGGGTGTTTCGCCACCTGCTGCGCGAGGAGGGCATGGACGGGCAGGTCCTGACGGACTCCGCCGGCACCCATGCCTACCATGTGGGCGAGCCCCCCGACCGCCGCGCCCAGGCCACGGCGGTGTCGCGAGGTATCGACATCAGTGACCTGCGCGCCCGCCGCGTGGCGCCGGATGACTTCGCGCGCTTCGACTACGTGCTGGCCATGGACGAGGACAACCACGCCCTGCTGGCCGATCTGTGCCCGCCGGGTCACGAAGAACGCCTGTCCCTGTTCCTCGATTTTGCGCCGGATCTGGGACTGCGCGAGGTGCCCGATCCCTATTACGGGGGGAACGCGGGTTTCGAGCGGGTCTTCGACATGGTGGAGGCGGCTTCGCGGGGCCTGCTGGCGCATATACGCGCGCATCACCTGGGGGGATGATGCAGGCTAAGGAAGGTCTGATTGAGACGTCATCCCGGCGCAGGCCGGGATCCAGTTATTCGATTTTCCTGGATTCCCGCCTTCGCGGGAATGACGTTTGATGAATTAACCAGAGCTTCCCTAACCTGATATCACATAAGGAAACGTCCGCGGCCGGTAGTAGCCTGCCATTATCCAGTTCGACTTCCCCTCACCCTGGCCCTCTACCCCTGCGGGGCACAGAAATCCGCCGGGAGAGGGGAGCGTATTTTTCTATTGTCGTCGGGCTGACAGGGTAAAGGGCGCGCTTACTGAATGATGAAGCCGGTAAAGAATACCGCGTCCACGGTGGGGGCGTCCTTGTAGTCCTTCAGGAAGGCCTGGATTTCCTTCAGTGCCGCTTCGCGCAGGGCGGTCTTGCCCTGCAGGGTGCGCAGCTCGGAGACCTGCTGGCCGCTGAGCAGCATGATGAGGGCATGGCGAATGGGTCCGCGGTGTTCCTCGATGAAGCCCGCGCCGCCCGGGCCGCGCACGCTGAGTTGCACGTTGGCCTGCAGGAATCGCACGCGGCCGTTGTCGTCCACGTTAACCACGAAGGGCGGCTCCAGCGCCACGTAACTGGCCGCGTCGGGCGAGGCCTCTTCCGCGGCTTCCGCCGAGGCGATACTGTCGCCAGCGTAACCGAGCAGCAGGCAGAGCAGGGCGAGGAAGGAAAGGTGAAGTCCGTGACGGTTGGTGAGGTACATGGGCGGTCCTGTCGAGTGGTTGCCTGTTAGCGGTTATCGACAGGCCGCGGCGGGGCTTTAGCGCCCCGCCTGGCGGCGGGGATCAGTCCTTGTTGTCGCCGGACTTGAGGGTATAAACGCCGTTGGCGATCTCCACGGCCCGGGTCTCACCGGCGCTCGGGCTGGCCGAAGCCGGGCCACTGGCGGCCGGCTTGTCGCCGCCGGCAGGCGCGACTGTTTCCGGCTTGCGCTCGGGTTTGCTGTCCGCGGCCGGGCGCGGCGTTGGGGCCGACCGGGTCTCGGGACGCGCTTCGCCGCCCGATGCTGTACTTTCACGGGCCGGACGCTCGGCCGGTTTCGATTCGCTGGACCGCATTTCCGCCGGGCGTGACTCGCGCGGCGAGTCCTTGCCTCCCTGCGGAGCCTGCGCGGGCTTTTCGTCGGGTGTCGATCCCGCGGCCGGTTTCCCTGCATTCCCGGTAGCGGCGGTGGACGGGGCGGCGTCTGGCACAGCTGCCTCGCGGCGTGCTTCACTGGCCGCGGCAGCGGGTTTTGCCTCGCCGGGTTTCGTGGCGTCGGAGCGGGGTGCGTTACCCTGCGTCTCACGGGTGCGGGGATCATTGTCCCGGGAACCGGCAGTCTCGTTGTCGCGCTTCGCGGCCTCTGAGCCGTTGCTCTTCTGCGGGGGTGCCTGTGGGGACGTCGGGGCCGAAGCCTGGCTGGAAGCCTGCTCAGCTACCTGATTCTGCGTGGGATTCTGGCTGGGGCCTTGGGCGGGAGTCCGGGCACCGTTCTGGCTCGCGCCCTCGCGGGCCTCGCCACCGCCGCCACCGCGACGTCGGCGGCCACCACGACGGCCACGACGGCTGCTGCCTTCGCGCTGGCCCTGGGCGGCGCGACCACCGCGATCCTGGCGTTCGCCCCTGTCGGCGCCGGGCCGGGCCTCGGCTCCGCTGCCGCCGGCTTCCGCGGCCTTTTGCGCGGCGGGTTTTTGCGCCGCCTGCTGGCCGCGACCGCGCTGGGCCTCGCCCTCGGCCTGCTGGCGCGGCTTGCGCTGCTGACCGCCTTCCTGCTTGCGGCCGCCTTCGCGACGCCGGCCTTCCTGGGCACTCTGGCCGCCCGCGCCACGACGCTGCGCCTGGCCGCCGCCGTTGCGGCGACCGCCGCGCTGTGGCTGCTGTTTCTTTTGCGGCGTCGCGGCGCGGCGGCGCGACTGGCCGGCGTTCTTGCCGCGCGCGGGCCGGGCCGGCTCCTCGCCGGTGCCGAACAGTGCGCGGTAGAGACGCACGAACAGGCCGGGTTTGGCCGGCGCCGGCGCCGCCGGCTGCACGGGGCGCGGCGTGGCAGGCGCGACCGTGGTCACGGCGGGCGTCTCCACCTGCTTCTGTTCGTTGATCTTCTTGATGGCCTCGACCTCTTCCTCGCCGGCGAGTTCGATCTTGTAGCTCGTCACCTGCGGCTCGTTTGCGGCGTCCGCGGCGCGTACGCGCTGCACGTCGTAGGCCGGGGTTTCCATGTTGGGGTTGGGCACCAGCAGCAGGGGTACCTTCTGGCGTTTTTCGATATCGAAGATGGCCTCGCGCTTCTCGTTGAGCAGGAAGGTGGCCACCGGCACCGGCAACTGTGCCACCACGCGCGCGGTGTTTTCCTTCATGGCCTCTTCCTCGATGATGCGCAGCACCGACAGGGCGAGGGACTCCACGCCGCGGATGGTGCCCTGGCCGTTACAGCGCGGGCAGACGATCTGGCTGGATTCGCCCAGCGAGGGTCGCAGGCGCTGGCGCGACATTTCCAGCAGGCCGAAGCGCGAAATGCGGCCGATCTGCACGCGCGCGCGATCCAGCTTGAGGGCCTCGCGCAGGCGGTTTTCCACTTCGCGCTGGTTGCGCGAGGGGGTCATGTCGATGAAGTCGATGACGATGAGGCCACCGATGTCGCGCAGGCGCAGCTGGCGGGCGATCTCGTCGGCCGCCTCGAGGTTGGTGTTGAGGGCGGTTTCCTCGATGTCGCCGCCCTTGGTGGCGCGCGCCGAGTTGATGTCGATGGAGATCATGGCCTCGGTGGGATCGATGACCACCGAGCCGCCCGAGGGCAGGCGCACTTCGCGCTGGAAGGCCGACTCGATCTGCGATTCGATCTGGTAGCGCGAGAACAGCGGCACTTCGTCCTGGTAGAGTTTTACCTTGTGCAGGTTGTGCGGCATCACCTGCTCCATGAACTCGCGCGCCTTCTCGTACACCGAGGGCTCGTCGATGAGGATCTCGCTGATGTCCGGGCGCAGGTAGTCGCGGATGGCGCGGGTCACCAGGTTGCTTTCCTGGTAGACGAGGAAGGGGGCGGGGCGGGACTTGGCCGCTTCCTCGATGGAACGCCACAGGTGCAGCAGGTAGTCGAGGTCCCACTGCAGTTCCTCGACGCTCTTGCCCACGCCCGCGGTGCGCAGGATGAGGCCCACGTCCTCGGGGATGTCGAGCTGGCTCAGGGCGTCGCGCGCCTCGCTGCGGTCCTCGCCCTCGATGCGGCGCGAGACGCCCCCGGCGCGGGGGTTGTCCGGCATCAGCACCAGGTAGCGGCCGGCGAGGCTGATGAAGGTGGTCAGCGCCGCGCCCTTGTTGCCGCGCTCTTCCTTGTCCACCTGTACGACCACTTCCTGGCCTTCCCTGATGGCGTCGCGGATGTTGACACGGCCGCTGGTGGGCGCGCCCTCGCGGAAGTAGCTGCGGGAGATTTCCTTCAGCGGCAGGAAGCCGTGGCGCTCGGCGCCGTAGTCGACGAAGGCGGCCTCGAGGCTGGGCTCGACGCGGGTCACGCGTCCCTTGTAGATGTTGGACTTCTTGGATTCGCGGAGGGTGGTCTCGATATCGAGATCGTAGAGGGTCTGCCCGTCAACGAGGGCCACGCGCAACTCTTCACGCTGAGTCGCGTTAAATAGCATGCGTTTCATGTAAAAGCCTTTTTATTCGGCGCTCAACCACGACACCGGTGGATACCGGAATCAGCGGGCTCGCCAGACCGCCATGCCCTGTGCCAGGCCCGGCGTCCGTTGTGTTTCACGACGCGCCGTTATGCCATGGTACGGCCTGCCCACCATGCCGTATTCCTGGCGGCCATGGGAGCGCGATTAAAATTTGGCCGCCACCCTCGCGGTGTTTCGCGTGAGGTGGCGGCCCGTTCATTTTCGGTGTCCTGCGCTTGCAGGGGCACCAGAAACCAGTCAAATTAGCGCACTTTGCGCGGGCCGGGTCCCGACGGGACCAATGTGCCTTGCGACACTATATCAATGTTACACACAGGCGGCAAACCGCCGCGCGACCGGAATATCTGTAAAATATGGCAACAGGCCGCGATCTCAGGGCATCTGGCGTGAAAATTGTCGAAATCGACGCCGATCAGGCCGATCAGCGCATCGACAACTTCCTCCTCGGCCTCCTCAAGGGGGTGCCGCGCACCCGTATCTACCGCCTGCTGCGCAAGGGCGAGGTGCGCGTCAACAAGGGGCGCGTCAAGCCCGCCTACCGCCTGCGCGCCGGCGACCAGGTGCGCGTTCCACCGGTGCGGCAGGCCGAGCGCAGCCCCGGCCGGGTGGGGCAGGATCTCTGCCGCCGCCTGGAGGCCGCCATCCTGCTGGAGAATGACCGCTTCCTGGTCCTCAACAAGCCGCGTGGCGTGGCGGTGCACGGCGGCAGCGGGATCAGCGCCGGCATCATCGAGGCCCTGCGCCAGGCCCGTCCCCGGGAGCGCTACCTCGAACTGGTCCACCGCCTCGACCGCGAGACCGGCGGCTGCCTGCTGGTGGCGCGCAAGCGCAGCGCCCTGCGGGTGTTGCACGGGCTGATGCGCGAGGGCCGGGTGGACAAGCGCTACCGCCTGCTGGCGGCCGGCCGCTGGCCGGTGGACTGCCGCGAGGTGGACGCGCCGCTGCACAAGAACCTGCTCAGTTCCGGCGAGCGGGTGGTGCGTATCTCCCCGGCGGGCAAGCCGGCGCGCACGGGTTTTCGCCAGCTGGGCGGCATGGATCGGGCGACGTACATGGAGGCCCGCCTGCACACGGGGCGCACCCACCAGATCCGCGTCCATGCCGCCCACGTGGGGCACCCCGTGGCCGGCGACGAGAAGTACGGCGAGCGTGCCTTCAACCGCTGGATCCGGGGCCAGGGTCTGCAGGGCATGTTCCTGCACGCGGCCTCGCTGGCCTTCAGCTGGCCGGAGAGCGACGAGCGCTTTCGCGTGCGCGCGCCGCTGGACGACAACCTGCAACAGGTGCTGGTCACGCTGGGACTGGAGGGCGCGGAGCCGGAAGCATGAAACCGCTCATCGTCTTCGACTGGGACGGCACCCTGATGGACTCGAAGGAGCGCATCACCGCGTGCATGCTGGCGGCCATCGCCGAGGTGGGCGCGCCGCCGCGCAGCGAGGCCGACATCCACAACATCATCGGCCTCGGCCTGCAGGAGTCCATGCAGACCCTGTTTCCCGACACGCCCGCGCTGTGGACGCCGGTCATTGATGCCTACCGCGACCACTTCCTCGACGAGGAACGCGCCGCCTCGGAAATGTTTGCCGGCGTGGAGGAACTGCTGCAGGCGCTGCATGCGCGTGGCCACCTGCTGGCGGTGGCGACCAGCAAGGCGCGCCGTGGCCTCGACCGCGTGCTGGCGCAGACCGGGCTCGGTGAATACTTCCATGCCACGCGCTGCGCCGACGAGGCGCGCTCCAAGCCGCACCCGGCCATGTTGCAGGACATCCTCGCCCGCCTGTCGCGCTCCGTCGAGGACGCGGTGATGGTGGGCGACACCGAGTACGATCTGCGCATGGCCCACAGCATCGGCATGGCGAGCATCGGCGTCACTTACGGCGTGCATGCGCGCGAGCGCCTGCTGGCCTGCGGGCCGCGCCACTGCGTGGACGACGTGGCGCAACTGGCGGCGCTCCTGCTGGAGGGGTAAGATTCCCGTCATCGACTTTGCGTAAACCCGTTCATTCCGGATCGAAGCGAGGCAAGCCATGAGCGAACACACGGAGAACAGTTCGAAGACCAGCCAGGCCAGCGGCGGGCAGGGTGGCGACTGGCAGGAAGACGTCATCCGCCGCCTGGTCTTCGCGTCGCTGAACGAGCAGCGCAAGGCGCGCCGCTGGGGGATCTTTTTCAAGTCGCTGACCTTTGCCTACCTGTTCTTTATCCTCATCCTGCTGCTGCTCCCCGGGGATGGCGGGCTTGGTCCGGCGGTGGCGGGGAAGCATACCGCGCTGGTGGACGTGCGCGGCATCATCGCCGCCGATGCCGAGGCCAGTGCCGATCGCATCATCACCGGTCTGCGCGCGGCCTTCGAGAACCGCAATTCCGTCGGTGTCATCGTGCGCATCAACAGTCCCGGCGGCAGTCCGGTGCAGGCGGGCTACATCAACGACGAGATGCGCCGCCTGCGCGAGGAGTATCCCGACAAGCCCCTGTACGCGGTGATCACCGATGTCGGCGCCTCGGGGGCCTATTACATCGCCGTGGGGGCCGACCGGATCTACGTGGACAAGGCCAGCATCGTGGGCTCCATCGGCGTCATCGCGCCGGGCTTCGGTTTTGTCGAGGCCCTGAAGAAACTGGGCATCGAACGGCGCCTGTACACCGCGGGCGAGCACAAGGCCTTCCTCGATCCCTTCTCGCCGGAAAACCCCGACGAAGTGGCGCACTTCGAGAACGTGCTGAAGGTCACCCATGCACAGTTCATTCGCGTGGTGAAGGAAGGCCGCGGTGAGCGTCTCAAGGGCAAGGACGCGGAACTCTTCTCGGGCCTGTTCTGGAACGGCGAGCAGGCCGTGGACATGGGACTCGCCGACGGCCTCGGCAGCAGCAGCTTCATTGCGCGCACCATCTTCGGCGAGGAAGACATCGTCGACTACACCCCGCCGGTGAGCTTCTTCGACCAGTTCGCCGAGCGCATCGGCGCCGGCGCGACGCGCATGCTGCTCGACTACACGGGTGGTTTGACGCTGCGGTAGGAAAACCTGTCAAGCATTTAACCACGGGGCGCACGGGGAACACGGGGAAGAAACACGCTAACCGCAAAGGACGCGAAGTAGTGTGGAGCTTGTTTGGTCGATTTTCCGCCGGGGTAATACGGTCCCCCCGCCCTCAGGGCGGGGGACAGGGGGCGGGGATCAGAACCTCGGGTCTGGCATCCTTGTGATGCACTGGATCCCGGATACGCGCCGTGCGTGTTCCGGGATGACGCAGTACAGGCGCCTGAATTTCCCCGTGTCCCCCGTGCACCCCGTGGTTAACAACTCAAATCACCCGCATTCCTTCCTTCTCCAGCATGCGTACCAGCCGTATCAGCGGCAGGCCGATGAGGGTGTTGGGATCATCACCGACGAGGCGTTCGAAGAGGGCGATGCCGAGGCCCTCGGACTTGAAGCTGCCGGCGCAGTTCCAGGGTTCCTCGCGCGCGAGGTAGTTTTCGATCTGCGCATCGCTCAGTTCGCGGAACACCACGTCGAAGGGCACCACTTCGCTTTGGTATTGCCCGCTGCTGCTGTTGTACAGGCACAGCCCGGTGAGAAAGCGCACGCTGCGGCCCGAGGCCCGGCGGAGTTGCGTCACGGCGCGTTCCTTCGTGCCCGGCTTGCCGAGGATGCTGTTGTCGATGACGGCCACCTGGTCCGAGCCCACCACCAGCGCATCCCCGTGTTGTTCCGCCACCACCCGCGCCTTGGCGATGGCCAGGCGCTCCACCAGTTGCATCGGGGTTTCATCGGGCCGGGGCGTTTCGTCCACCTCGGGCGCGGCGGTGGTGAAGGGCAGTTGCAGTTTTTCCAGCAGGGCGCGGCGAAACGGCGAGGTGGAGGCGAGAATGAGTTTCATGGAGGCTATCAGGCTCAGGCCGGTTCGATTTCGATGAGGGTTTCGTCGGGGTTGACGCTGTCGCCCTTGGCGACGTGCACGGCGGTGACCGTTCCCGCCAGCGGCGACTGGATCTCGGTTTCCATTTTCATCGCCTCGGTGATCAGCACCGCGTCGCCGGCGGCGACACGGGTCCCCACTTCCACCAGTACCTCGACGATGGTGCCGGGCATGGAGGTGGTGATGTGGCCGGGGCCGGTGGCGCGGGGCCGGCGACCGGGGCGGGCTCGTGCCTCGGTGGGGCTCGCCTCGCCGCCCAGTTGCACGCTCTCGAGGGTTTCCACGAGGACCTGCTCGGGCTGGCCGTCCACGGTGATGAAATAGGGACACTGTTCCTGCTGGTGGTGGCCGGTGCCGGTGATCTTGATGTTGTAGGTCTCGCCGTGGAAGGTGACGTTGAACTCGCTGGCCGCGGCCTGTGGCGTCGGCGCCTCGCTGGGCGGGGGTTCCAGCGGTTCCGGTTCCAGCGTGCCTTCCTTGCGCTGGCGCAGGAACTCCAGCCCCACGTCGGGAAACATGGCATAGGTGAGCACGTCTTCCTCGTTGAGGGCGAGGTCGCCGATCTCGTAGCGCAGGCGTTCCATTTCGGGTTCCAGCAGATCCGCGGGGCGGCAGTCGATGACGTCCTCGTTACCGATGGCCATGTGGCGCACCTGCGGGCTGACCTTGCCCGGCGTGCGGCCGTAGCGTCCCTGCAGGTAGAGTTTCACTTCGTTGGTGATGGTCTTGTAGCGCTCACCGGTGATGACGTTGAGCACCGCCTGGGTGCCGACGATCTGCGAGGTGGGGGTGACCAGCGGCGGGTAGCCCAGTTCCTTGCGTACCTGGGGGATCTCCCTGAGTACCTCGTTCATCTTGCCCAGCGCGTCCTGTTCGCGCAACTGGTTGGAGAGGTTGGAGATCATGCCGCCCGGTACCTGGTTGACCTGAACGCGGGTATCCAGCCCGGTGAATTCGCTCTCGAACTGGTGATACTTCTTGCGTACCTCGCGGAAGTAGAAGCCGATCTCCTGCAACAGTTCCAGGTCGAGGCCGGTATCCCACTCGGTGTGGCGCAGCGCCGCCACCATGCTCTCCGTGGGGGGATGGCTGGTGCCGCCGGAGAGCGAGGAGATGGCGGTGTCGACCCCGGCGGCGCCGTTCTCGATGGCCTTCAGCTGGCACATGGCGGCGAGGCCGGCGGTGGCATGGGTGTGGATGTGTACCGGGATGTCGAGCCTGTCCACCAGCGCGGCGACGAGATCGGCGGTGACCATGGGCGTGAGCAGGCCGGCCATGTCCTTGATGGCGATGCTGTCGCAACCCATGGCCTCCATTTCACGCGCCAGTTTGACGAACTGATCAATGGTATGTACCGGGCTGGTGGTGTAACAGATCGCGCCCTGTGCGTGCTTGTCGTTGTTCTTCACCGCCTCGACGGCGGTCTGCAGGTTGCGCGGATCGTTCATGGCATCGAAGATGCGGAACACGTCGATACCGTTGACCGCCGCGCGGTGCACGAAGGCGCGCACCACGTCGTCGGAGTAATGACGATAGCCCAGCAGGTTCTGGCCGCGCAGCAGCATCTGCAGGCGGGTGTTGGGCAGCGCCTTGCGCAGGGCGACGAGGCGCTCCCAGGGATCCTCCCTGAGAAAGCGTACGCAGGCATCGAAGGTGGCGCCGCCCCACACCTCCAGCGACCAGTAGCCCGCCTTGTCGAGGCGATCGCAGATGGGCAGCATGTCCTCGGTGCGCATGCGCGTGGCCAGCAGGGACTGGTGGGCATCGCGCAGGACGGTGTCGGTTACGTGAATCTTCGTCATGCCGTGTTGATCCTTGTGGGCCGCCTACCAGCCCATGTGGGCGGCCAGCGCCGCGCCAATGGCCGCGGCCACGTCGCGGTTGGAGCGCTTGACCGAGTAGTTGATCAGCTCGGGGTGGTTTTCCACGAAGGCGGTGTCGAACTTGCCGCTCTGGAATTCCGCCGAGCGCAGGATCTCCAGGTGGTAGGGAATGGTGGTCCTGATGCCATACACGCCGATGTCGGTCAGCGCGCGCTCGGCGCGATCCAGCACCTCGTCCCATTCCAGCGCCCAGACGATGAGCTTGGCGCACATGGAGTCGTAGTAGGGCGGGATCTCGTAACCGGTGTAGATGGCGCCATCGGTGCGCACGCCCGGCCCGCCGGTGGCGAAGTAGCGCGAGATGCGGCCGAAGCTGGGCAGGAAGTCGTTCTTGGGATCCTCGGCGTTGATGCGAAACTCGATGGCGTAGCCGCGCCGCTGGATCTGCTCCTGGCGGTATTGCAGGTGCAGGCCGGAGGCGATGCGGATCTGCTCCTTGACGATGTCCACGCCGGTGATGGCCTCGGTGACCGGGTGTTCCACCTGCAGGCGGGTGTTCATTTCCATGAAATAGAAGTTGTCGTCCCTGTCCATGAGAAATTCCACCGTGCCGGCATTGAGGTAGTTCACCTGTCTTGCCGCGCGCACCGCCAGATCGCCGATGTATTCCCGCTGTTCGTCGTTCAACTGGGGCGAGGGAGCGATCTCGATGAGCTTCTGGTGGCGGCGCTGGATGGAGCAGTCGCGCTCGAACAGGTGCACCACGTTGCCCTGGCTGTCGGCCAGCACCTGTACCTCGATATGCCGAGGATTGGGGATGTATTTTTCGAGGAAGACCTCGGCGCTGCCGAAGGCCTTGGTGGCCTCGGAGATGACCCGCTCGTAGTTGCGCCGCAGGGCCGCGGCGTCGTCGCAGCGGCGGATACCGCGCCCGCCGCCGCCGGAGGTGGCCTTGAGCATCACCGGGTAGCCCACTTCCTCGGCGAGCCGCAGGGCCTCGTCGAGATCGGCGAGATTGCCGATGCTGCCGGGGGTGACGGGGATGCCGGCCTCCTGCATGGCCTTGCGCGCCTCGGTCTTGTCGCCCATGCGCCGGATGACCTCGGCGCCGGGGCCGATGAAGCGGATGCCGCGTCGCGCGCAGGCCTCGGCCAGCTCGGGGTTTTCGGAGAGGAAGCCGTAGCCGGGGTGCAGGCCGTCACAGCCGGCGGCCACGGCGAGGTTCACCAGGCGGTGGACGTTGAGGTAGCCCGCCACCGTGTCCGGCCCGAGGCTGTAGGCCTCGTCGGCCTTCTTGACGTGCAGGCCGTAGCGGTCCGCCTCGGCATACACCGCCACGGAGGTAATGCCCATCTCGGCGCAGGCGCGGGCGATGCGCACGGCGATTTCGCCCCGATTGGCGATGAGGATTTTTTTCAGCATGGGCGTGGCGGGACCTGAATAACCCGGTTTTGTATATGGTTATGCGTTTCGGGTACCCGGCTATCTGACCCCAGCCCACCGTGGGGTGTCAAGCTGCCGCGCGGGCCGGGAAGGGAGCGGCGATCCCGCGCGAAGCCCCGAATTCTCAAGGATTTTTGACACGCTGGAGGGCGGACATTAGAATGCGCCCCTTATGGCCGAACAGCGCACCGGTTTACCGGCCCGGGCCGACGTCTTTCGCCTCGCGGATGCGGGCAGGCGTTTCGCCGGGGACCTGGCCCAGGCCGATCTCGGGCGTCTCGCGGGGCTGCTCGCCGGCAAGGAGGGCACGCTGGCCTACCGGCTCGATTTCCACCGCGACGCCGAGGGGCGGGCGGTGGCCCGGCTCAGGCTGGACGGGCAGCTCGACCTGGTCTGCCAGCGTTGCATGGGGGCCATGCCCTGGACGCTGGCGGTGGAGACGGAGCTGGCCTTCTTCACCCACGAGGTGGAGATCGGCGAGGCGGAAACGCACTACGAGCCCGTCATCCTCGAGGAGGAGAGCGTCTCGCTGAAGGATCTCATCGAGGAGGAAATCCTGCTGGCGCTGCCGCAGGTCGCCATGCACGCGGCGGATGCCTGTGAAGCCAGCAAGCTCATCGAGGCGCTGGCCGAGGACGAAACACCGCGCGAGGACGACAGGCCGTTTGCCGCCCTCGCCGCATTGAAACGGAAAGATACGCAAAACTCAGATTGAGGCACAGTTATGGCAGTTCAGCAGAACAAGAAGTCCCCCTCCCGACGTGGCATGCGTCGCTCGCACGATGCGCTCAGCGCGCCGACGCTGTCCATCGAGCCGACGACCGGCGAGACCCACCGCCGTCACCACGTCAGCCCCGACGGTTACTACCGTGGCCGCAAGGTAATCGACACCGACAACGACTGACAGGGCGCGGCGGTTTCCCGCGCGGCGGGAAGCACGGTCGGCTTGTCGGCGTGCACGATAAACGGGACATAGTGCCAGGCCACTATGTCCCGCTTTTGTTTTCAACGTGACACTGGAAGCGATGCCAGGGGCAATGGACAAGGACAAGATCACAATCGCCCTCGACGCCATGGGCGGGGACACCGGCGCCGAGGTGGTGGTGCCCGCGGCCCTGCACGCCCTCGCGGCGGATCCGCAACTGTGTCTCATTCTCGTGGGTGATGCGGAAACGCTGCGCGATGTGCTAGCGCGCCACAGGGGTAGCGAAGGCGAACGCCTGCGCATTCACCATGCCTCGCAGGTGGTCACGATGGACGACCTGCCTTCCCACGCCCTGCGCAGCAAGAAAGACTCGTCCATGCGCGTTGCCATCAACCTCGTCAAGGAAGGCCAGGCGCAGGCCTGCGTCAGTGCCGGCAATACCGGCGCACTGATGGCCACCGCGCGCTTCGTGCTCAAGATGTTGCCGGGCGTCAACCGGCCTGCGATCTGCACCACGCTGCCGACACTCCGCGGACACGTGCACGTGCTCGATCTCGGCGCCAACGTCGATTCCAGCGCCGAACACCTGTTCGAGTTCGCCGTCATGGGCTCGGAGCTGGCCGCCGCCATCGACGGCAATCCCGCGCCGAGCATCGGCCTGCTCAACATCGGCGAGGAAGAGATCAAGGGCAACGAGCAGGTCAAGCAGGCCGCCCTGCTGTTGCAGAACAGCAAGCTCAATTACATCGGCTACGTGGAGGGCGACGGCATCTACGCTGGCGATGCCGATGTCGTGGTCTGTGACGGTTTCGTGGGTAACGTCATGCTCAAGACCTCCGAGGGCGTGGCGAAGATGATCGTTGCCTTCATGCGCGAGGAATTCCAGCGCAACCTGTTGAAGAAACTCTCCGCCCTGCTGGTCATGCCGGTGATGCGGGCGCTGAAGAAACGTATCGATCCCCGTGAGTACAACGGCGCGAGCCTGCTTGGCCTGCGCGGTATCGTCGTCAAGAGTCATGGCAGCGCCGATGCGCGCGCCTTCGCCACGGCGATCCGCGAGGCAGTGCAGGAAGTCAAGCAGGACGTACCACAGCGGATCAGTAACAAACTGCAAACCGTACTGGTCGAGGAACGCGTCGGGTGATCTATTCAAGAATTACGGGAACGGGCGGTTTTCTGCCCGAGAAGGTGCTGACCAACCAGGACCTGGAAAACATGGTCGATACCAGCGACGAGTGGATCACCGATCGCACCGGTATCAGGAAGCGCCACATCGCGGTGGAAGGCGAGACCACCTGTGACCTCGCCGAACAGGCCGCGCGGCGTGCCATCGAGGCCGCCGGCATCGGCAACGGCGACATCGATCTCATCATCGTCGCCACCACTACGCCGGACCGTGTCTTTCCCAGTACCGCCTGCCTGCTGCAGGAACGCCTTGGCGTGCAGGGCTGCGCGGCCTTCGACGTGCAGGCGGTGTGCACCGGCTTCGTCTATGCGCTGGGCGTGGCGGAGAAGTTCATTGCCAGCGGCAGTCACAGCTGCGCGCTGGTCGTCGGTGCCGAGACCCTCTCGCGCATCGTCGACTGGAGTGATCGCGGCACCTGCGTGCTGTTCGGCGACGGCGCCGGCGCCGTGGTACTGCAGGCCGCCGACGAGCCGGGGATTCTCTCCACGCACCTGCATGCCGACGGCCGCTACAAGGATCTCCTCACCGTGCCCGCCGGGATCTCCGAGCACAGCGAACTGTTGCACGAGGGCAAGGCCTTCATGGAGATGCGTGGCAACGAGGTCTTCAAGATGGCGGTCAATACCCTCGGCCGCATCGTCGATGAGACCCTCGCCGCCAACGACATGCAGAAGTCGGATATCGACTGGCTGGTGCCGCACCAGGCAAACATTCGCATCATCAGCGCCACGGCGAAGAAGCTCGACATGAGCATGGACAAGGTCATCGTCACCGTGGACGAGCACGGCAATACCTCGGCGGCGTCCATTCCACTGGCGCTGGACATCGGTGTGCGCGACGGGCGCATCAGGCGCGGCGAGACCATCCTGCTGGAGGCCTTCGGCGGCGGCTTTACCTGGGGTTCGGCGCTGCTGAAGTTCTGAGAAACGGGTTCAGGTTATACGGTTTTTCTTGAAGTTAAATCATTTGTTAAGGTGAACAAATCGCGATGGCGATCCCTTCACCCTGGCCCTCTACCCCTGCGGGGCACCGAGGTCCCTTAGGGAGAGGGGACCGAATAGCTGGCGCGGGTGCAGGAAAAAAACCTGGCAGTCGAAATAACAGGTACTGAAAAAATTCAAAATTCAGCTTGCTGTTCGCTCCGGTCCTTACTCGGAGAAAAGGTATTTTGAAGTTTTCCGTCAAATTGCGATATTGTCCTCGATGGTAAGCAAACCATTCAGCCTTTTCCCCGGGCTAGAGGGTTGGGGAGAGGGGATCAAGATTGCGAATGACTTTCATTGAATTGAAGGAAACACGCGAACTATGTCACTGGTATTCGTATTCCCCGGTCAGGGTTCCCAGTCGGTAGGTATGATGAGCGTGCTGGCCGATGAGGCCATCGTGCGCGAGGTCTTTTCCGAGGCGGGCGAGGCGCTGGGACAGGATCTGTGGACCATCGTTCAGGAAGGGCCCGAAGAGACCCTCAACAGCACCGCGATCACCCAGCCCGCCATGCTTGCCGCCGGCACCGCCCTGTGGCGCCTGTGGCAGTCCCGTGGCGGACCGGTGCCCGCCTTCATGGCCGGCCACAGTCTCGGTGAGTACACCGCGCTGGTGGCGGCCGGCAGCATCGGCTTTGCCGATGCCGTGGGCCTCGTGCACCAGCGCGGCAGGTTCATGCAGGAGGCCGTGCCCGCGGGCAGCGGCGCCATGGCCGCCATCCTCGGCCTCGACGATGCCGCGGTGGCCGAGGTCTGCGCCGCGGCCGCCGAAGGCGAGGTGGTGGAGCCGGTGAACTTCAACGCCCCCGGCCAGGTGGTGGTGGCGGGCGAGCGCGCCGCGGTGGAGCGGGCCACGACGCTGGCGAAGGAAAAGGGGGCGAAGCGTGCCCTCGTGCTGCCGGTGAGCGTGCCGTCCCATTGTTCGCTGATGAAACCGGCGGCCGAGCGCCTCGAGAAGGTGCTCGCCGAGGTGACCATCACGGCGCCCTCGGTGCCGGTGATCTGCAACGTGGACGTGCAGCCGGTGGCGGACGCCGCGGCCGTCCGCGACGCCCTGGTGCGCCAGCTCTACCGGCCGGTGCGCTGGGTGGAGACCATTCGTCACCTGGCGGCGCAGGGCGTGGATCAGCTGGTGGAATGCGGGCCGGGCAAGGTCCTCACCGGCCTCAACAAGCGTATTGAAAAGGCCATGACCGCGCGGGCGATCTTCGATCCCGCGAGTCTGGCGCAGGCGCTCGAGGAACTGGCCGGCTAGGCCGGGTCCCGGGGCATCAACGACACACGGGGGGAAACGAGCATGTCACTGGAAGGGGAAATCGTCCTCATCACCGGCGCGAGCCGGGGGATCGGCAAGGCCGTGGCGCTGACCATGGGCCGGCGCGGGGCCACGGTGGTGGGAACCGCGACTTCAGAGAGTGGTGCAGAAAACATCACTAACTATCTGAAAGAAAACAATATCGATGGCATGGGTCTGCCCATGGACGTGACCGATGCCGACAGCGTCAGCGCGGCCCTGGCGGCCATGACCGACCAGGTGGGGGCGCCCACGGTACTGGTCAACAACGCCGGCATTACCCGCGACAACCTCCTCATGCGCATGAAGGACGAAGAGTGGGACGCCATCATCGAGACCAACCTGAACTCGGTCTACCGCATGAGCAAGGCCGTGCTGCGCGGCATGAGCAAGGCGCGCAAGGGACGCATCATCAGCATCGCCTCGGTGGTGGGGGTCTCGGGCAACGCCGGGCAGACCAACTACGCCGCCGCCAAGGCCGGGATCATCGGCTTCTCCAAGTCCCTGGCCCGCGAAGTGGGTTCGCGCGGCATCACCGTGAACGTGGTGGCGCCGGGCTTCATCGACACCGACATGACCCGCGCCCTGCCGGAGAATGCCCGCGAGGCGCTGCTGGGCCAGATCCCGCTGGCGCGTCTCGGCCAGCCGGAGGAAATCGCCGCCGCGGTGGCCTTCCTGGCCTCGCCGGATGCGTCCTATATCACCGGCGAGACGCTGCATGTGAACGGCGGCATGTACATGGCCTGAGTGCCCAGGTCATTGAAAAATATGGGTTTAATACCCTCAGGGAAAGACCCGAAAAGGCGTACAGATTTTTTGGCATCTGTGCGCGGTTTTCACTAGAATAGCCACGCTCGGGCCGGGTGCCGGAGCCGAATTTTTTAACTGGAGGAACCGACTGTCATGAGCAGCGTTGAAGAACGAGTCACAAAAATCGTGGTTGAGCAGCTGGGGGTGAAGGAAGACGAGATCAACCCCGATGCGTCCTTCGTGGACGACCTGGGTGCCGATTCCCTCGACACCGTTGAACTGGTGATGGCGCTGGAAGAAGAATTCGAGACCGAGATCCCGGACGAGGACGCCGAGAAGATCACCACCGTCAAGCAGGCGGTCGAGTACATCAACGCCCATAGCGGTTGACTCCGTACGGTAAGCAGCCGGGGCCGCATCCACCCGTCGTGGTTGCGGCCTTCGTTTATTGGGACGCCAGATCCTGCCTGCCGCCCCGCTAGCGGCAGTGATTCGAGGGAATAGCAGTGACGAAACGTCGCGTGGTAATTACGGGCCTGGGCATGGTCTCCCCGGTGGGCCTCAACGTCCGGGACAGCTGGGCCAACATCCTGGCGGGCAAGAGCGGTATCGGCCCCATCACCCACTTCGATGTCAGCGAGTTCAACACCCGCTTCGGCGGCTCGGTGTGGGACTTCGACGTCAGCACGGTGATGTCGGCCAAGGAAGCACGCAAGATGGACACCTTCATCCACTACGGCATCGCCGCGGGCAAGGAGGCCATCGCCGACGCCGGACTGGAGATCACCGAAGAGAATGCGCCGCGCATCGGCGTCTTCATCGGCTCCGGCATCGGTGGCCTGCCCGGCATCGAAAAGGGCCACAACGCCTTTCTCAAGGGCGGACCGCGCAAGATCTCGCCCTTCTTCGTGCCAGCCAATATCATCAACATGATCTCGGGCAACCTGTCCATCATGTACGGGATGAAGGGTCCCAACCTCGCCATCTCCACCGCCTGCGCCACCGCCACCCACAGCATCGGCGATGCCGCGCGCCTCATCGCCTACGGCGATGCCGACGTCATGGTCGCCGGCGGCGCGGAAATGGCCACCTCGCCCACGGGCCTCGGTGGCTTCAGTGCCGCACGCGCCCTGTCCACGCGCAACGACGATCCCGAAACCGCCAGCCGTCCCTGGGACGCGGACCGCGATGGCTTCGTGCTCGCCGACGGCGCCGGCGTGGTGGTGCTGGAAGAATACGAGTTCGCCCGCAAACGCGGCGCGCGGATCTATGCCGAAGTCATCGGCTACGGCATGAGCGGTGACGCCTACCACATGACCTCGCCCTCGGAAGGCGGCGAGGGCGCGGCGCGTTGCATGGTGGCGGCGATGAACAACGCCGGGATCAATCCCGAGCAGGTGGACTACATCAATGCCCACGGCACCTCGACGCCGGCCGGTGACAGGGCCGAGGTCATGGCGGCAAAGTCGGCCTTCGGCGATCACGCCTACAAGCTGGCCATGAGTTCCACCAAGTCCATGACCGGCCACCTGCTGGGGGCGGCGGGGGGCATCGAGGCCATCTTTACCGCGCTGGCCATCCACGAGCAGGTGGCGCCGCCCACCATCAATATCTTTACGCCCGATCCCGACTGTGACCTGGACTTCGTGCCGGGCGAGGCGCGCCAGATGAAGATCGACGTCGCCCTGTCCAATTCCTTCGGCTTTGGCGGCACCAATGGCACGCTGGTCTTCGCCCGGGTGGCGTAGGCCGCCACGGGGCGCCCCGCCGCGCATAGCCTTGCCGACATGAGCGCTTTCGCCGACGCCTGTTGCGATCCCCCCCGCCTGCGGCGTCGGCGCCTGCCGGATGACACCGATCTGCTCGCCCTGGCGC
>JALTLF010000094.1 GCA_027005735.1 Chromatiales bacterium
CTGGATTCCGGGTCTCGCTACGCTCGCCCGGAATGACCCCGCAAGGTGGCAGTTGTTCTTCATAACGACATCGATCCCTGAACAGCCTTCCCCCCGCCCCCAGGGCGGGGGACAGGGGGCGGGGATCAGAATCCTCAGTCCTCGCACCTCGCTACGCGTCACTTCTCTGAAGTGCACGCGCGGTCTGGGAGCTGATGGCCTTGAAGTACTTGTAGCTGGTTTCATCCAGCTGGCAGGCGCTGGTGTGCCGGTCGGCGTAGAACAGGCCGAAGGGTTTGCCGTCCACGTGTACCGACATGGCAAAGAAGCTGTTGGTGGTGAGCAGTTTCTGTACCTCGGCCGGCACCAGTGACCAGTACTTCCGGCGGTTGTCGTCGTTCATCCAGATGGCCTGTGGCCGTTCCAGCAGGCGGCTGAAGAGGTTGGGAATACCGATCCCGATCTGGAAGCGGCTGAAGATGGGATCGTTTTCCGCGCCGGCCACTCGCGCGGCCACCAGCGCACGGGCGTCTTCGTCGAGCCGCGCGAAGACCACGCGATTGAGGCCGATGCCGTCGTGCATGGCACGCACGGCGATGGCGAGCAGTTCCTCGTGGGCGACGTTCCTGCCCACGGCCTTGCCGAGTTGGCCGAAGAGTTCCTTGAGCACGTCCAGTTGCGGCGTCAGGCACAGCCCGACATCCGCCGTGTCCTCCTCGCTCGCTGCTTCCGTCGGCGCGGGCGGCACGGGTGGCACGGGTGGCAGACGCACGAGGCGCACGGCGGCGGGAATGGCGCCGTAGATCCCGCTCTCGCGGGCCACCTCTGCGGCGAGACTATGGGCCTCCGCCACCAATCTGTCGAGATCCTGTTGCAGCCATTCCGCGGCCTCCATCTCGATGGCCTGCGCCTTTTCGCCGAACCAGTCATACTGGCCCGCGCGCACCAGTTGTACCGCCAGCATGATGCCGTAGGCGCGGGGGAACTGGGCGTTCTCCTGTTGCAGGGCGTCGATGACCAGCTGCGGCAGTTTCCAGTTGTGGGCCAGTTTGCGGGACAGTTCATCGAAGGTGAAACCCAGCACCACGTACTGGGCCTCCGCCGAGGAGACATGTTCCTCGTTGCGCAGGGTATAGATTTCCTCCACCTGGCCGGGGCTGAACAGGGACAGCACCATCTCGCCGATGAAGTGGAGCAGGGTGGCGGCATGGACCTCGTCGGGCACCATGTCGCGGCGCGCGCGGGCCCACTCGGTGGCCTGCCGCGCGGCATGCCAGGCGCGGGAGAAGGTGGCCAGCAGTTGCCGACGGGGGAGTTCGTCGAGGGTTTCTTCCAGTACGGGCAGTTCCCTGGGCAACTTGCGCAGGCGTTCCGTGCCGAGAAGCATCAGGGCCTGCTGGACCGTGGTGATCTCGCTGCCCAGGCGCCCATGCCCCATGCTGTTGCACATGCGCAGCAGTTGCACGGTGAGGCCGGGATCACGCTCGACGATGGCGGTGTATTCGGCCACGGGAATGTCTTCGCGCGAACCCAGGCGGCTGAGTTGCGTAATGGTGGCTTGCATGACCGGGATCGGTTCGACCCCGATTCGCTTAACCCATTGATCCAGTGAGGTTCCCACAGATCCCGATGGCTCCTGGCAGGTGGCTGACTTTATCGTTTCCGTCCGCTCTATCGACCTCCAACCCGCTTCCTTTAACCCGTGGCGGTGGTCGCGTCGGGCCGGGTCGGTGATTTCACCGGCCCGGGCTCAAGTTTGGGGCCGGGGTGTCGATATGCGGACTGTCCGGACAACAAAACCAGCAAAAGGGAAAGGTCTCGCGTCATGAAGCTCATCATTGGCCTGTTGGTGGTACTCGGCTGCGTCTTTGGCGGTTACGTGCTGTCGCATGGCAACCTTGTCGCGCTGTATCAGCCCTTCGAGTTGCTGATCATCGCGGGTGGCGCCACCGGCGCGTTCATCATCGCCAATCCCGGCAAGGTCATCATCTCCGTTCTCAAAGGCGTCCCCGCACTGCTCAAGGGCGCGAAGTACAAGAAGAAGAACTACATGGAACTGCTTGGCCTGTTGTACGCCCTGTTCGCCAAGGCGCGCAAGGAAGGCCTCATGGCCCTGGAAGGAGATGTGGAAGAGCCCGAGCAAAGCGAGATCTTCCAGCAGTATCCCGCGCTGACGAAGAATCACCATCTCATTGAGTTCATCTGCGACTACCTGCGCCTGATGGTGGGTGGCAACATGAATGCCTTCGAGATCGAGGCCCTCATGGACGTGGAGCTGGAGACCCATCACGAAGAGTCCCACAAGCCCGGCGCGGCGGTACAGACCGTGGCCGACGGGCTGCCGGCCTTTGGTATCGTCGCGGCGGTGATGGGCGTGGTCATTACCATGGGCTTCATCAGTGAACCACCGGAGGTGCTGGGCGCGCATATCGCCGCGGCGCTGGTGGGCACCTTTCTCGGTATCCTGCTCGCCTACGGCTTTGCCGCCCCGATTGCCTCGGCGATGAACGCGCAGGCCGAGGAAGAGTCCAAGATGTTCGAGTGCGCCAAGGTTTCCATTCTCGCCACCCTCAATGGCTATACGCCGCAGGTGGCGGTGGAGTTCGGTCGCAAGACCCTCATGAGCCATGTGCGTCCGGGCTTCCTCGAGCTGGAAGAGTATGTCAAGCAGAGCAAATAGGCGCTGGGTTCATCGACCTGATACGTAGCCATGCCGGACGATAAAAAACAACCGATAGTCGTCAAGAAGATCAAGAAAGGCGGTCATGGCCACCACGGTGGCGCATGGAAGGTGGCCTATGCCGACTTCGTTACCGCCATGATGGCCTTCTTCCTGCTCATGTGGCTGCTGGGCAGTATTTCCGCCGAGCAACGCGCCGGCATTTCCGAGTTTTTCCAGAATCCTACCGGCGTCCAGGGACCGGGCGGCGCCTCGCTGAGCATGATCAAGCTGGGCGGTGCCATGAACGTGGTCAAGGGCGACGACCACCGCGATCCGCCCCAGGTGGCGCGCAGCCCGGATATCCACTATGTGGTGGACGAGCAGCGTCGCCTGGACGAGTTGCTGGAGCAGCTCAAGGATGTCATCGAGAGCAGCGAATCCCTGAAGGAATTCAAGGAACAACTGCTGCTCGACATCACCTCGGAGGGCCTGCGCATCCAGATCGTGGACAAGGCCAACCGTCCCATGTTCGGTCTCGGCAGCGATGAACTCAAGCCCTACACGCGCGACATCCTGCACGAGATCGCGCGGGTCATCAACAAGGTACCCAACCGCATCACCATCGCCGGGCATACCGATGCCACCCCCTACAGCCGCAGCCGCCTGGACTACAGTAACTGGGAGCTGTCCGCCGATCGCGCCAATGCCGCACGCCGCGAGCTGATCAGCGGCGGGCTGGATCGCGACAAGGTGGGACGCGTCGTGGGCCTGGGTTCCTCGGTGCTGTTCGACAAGGAAAACCCCTTCAGCCCCATCAACCGCCGTATCAGCATCATCGTCATGAACCGCGCCACCGAGGAAGGCATCGGTCTCACCGCGCGCCCCATCGAAAACGACGATGCCGTCGTCCAGGTGGTGCCCACGCGCTAAATGCGTGTTCCAGATCCCACGACTGTTTGCTACAGACAGACAAATGATGAAATCCCCTGTTTCAGGGGATCGGACTCGGGAACAGGTATTGAGGCGTCTGCCGGCTGGACGCGGCGACAACGGATACGGGGGCGGATACGGGATGCCGCGGGTTCAGTCCCCGGCGTCGGCGAGGATCTGCAGGTAGCTCTGGTAGCGCGCAGGACTGATCCCGCCGGCCTCCACGGCCGTGCGCACGGCGCAGCCCGGTTCCTCGTGGTGGCGGCAGTCGCGGAAGCGGCACTGTTCCCGGTAAGGATGGAATTCCACGAAACCGCGCGCCGCCTCCGCGGCGCTGATCTCCCACAGGCCGAATTCCCTCACCCCCGGTGAGTCGATGAGATCGCCGCCCTCCGGCAGGTGGTAGAGTCGCGCCGTGGTGGTGGTGTGGCGGCCCTGGCGCGAGGCGGCGGAGATGGCACCGATGCGTAACTCGGCGTCGGGCACGAGGGCGTCGATGAGGGAAGACTTGCCCACCCCCGAGAGGCCGACGAAGATGCTGGTGCGCTCGCGCAGCACCTCGCGCAGCTCGTCCAGTCCGCTGCCATCGACGGTACTGGTATGAAAGAGGGCATAGCCGATGTCGCGATAGACGGCGAGCTTCGCGTCCAGTTCCGCGCGCAAGGCCTCGTCGGCGAGATCCCACTTGTTGACGATGATGGCCGCGTCGATGTCCAGCAGGCGCGCCGCCACCAGGTAGCGATCCAGCAGGCGCGTGTCCAGGGGCGGCACCGGCGCGCTGGTGACGAGGAGCTGGTCGATATTGGCGGCCACCGGTCGGGGTTTGCCGTGACGTTGTGGTCGTACCAGCAGGGAGCGGCGTTCCTCCAGCGCCACCACCGTGCCTGTGGCGTCTTTTTCGGGGCGCCACACGACGCGGTCGCCACAGACGATGGCACCGAGGTTCTGCCGAAAGTGGCAGTCGACGAGCCGGCCGTCCGCATCCTCGACGATGAGACGCTTGCCGTAGTTGCTCACCACGCGGCCCGGGCGCAGGTCCGCGTCGCTCGTATCGCTGCCCTGCTGGAGGTGTTCGCGTTGCCGGGCCTGGCGGTCACGGACGACGCGGCGCTGACGCTCGCTCAGCTTACGCGTCGCCACGGGAGGGCTGGTCGGTGTCGATGAGGGCATCGACCCTGGCGGCGCAGATGAAGTCGTTGTGCGACAGGCCGCCTACGGAATGGGTGCTGAATCGTACCCGGCAACGGTTGTAGTGGACGCTCATGTCCGGGTGGTGATCCTCGCGGTGGGCGATCCAGGCGACGGCATTGACGAAGGCCATGGTGTGATAGTAATCCGGGAAGCGGAATTCCCGCTCGATGGCCTTGCAGTCGTCACTGGGATGCCAGTCACCGATCTCCGCCAGCAGTTCGTGCAGGGCCTCGGTATCGAGCGGTTTGCTGCCCGTGGGCAGATCCGTGCAGTGCATGTCGCGTAGTCGGCTCATGGTGATATTCCCCTCCCGGCTGGATGCAATTCTCCCTCTTGTGGCGGCAAAGATCCCGCGCATTTGATAAACTGCCCGGGTGATCATGCCGGATGATGACGGCCCAACGCAAGGATCCCCCATGAGCCAAGATGCCAACAACCTGATCTGGATCGACCTGGAAATGACCGGGCTGGACACACAGAACGATCGCATCATCGAGATCGCCACGCTGGTGACCGACAGCCAGCTCAATGTGCTTGCCGAGGGGCCCATTCTCGCCATTCACCAGGACGACGCCGTGCTCGACGGCATGGACGAATGGAATACCCGCCAGCACGGGCAGTCGGGACTCATCGAACGGGTACGCGCCAGCCGACTCAGCGAGCAGGACGCGGAACGCGAGACGCTGGCATTCCTGCGCCAGTACGTGCCGGCCGGCAAGTCCCCCATGTGCGGCAACAGCATCTGCCAGGATCGCCGTTTCATGGCGCGCCTGATGCCGGAGCTGGAGGCCTACTTCCACTATCGCAACCTGGACGTGAGCACCCTCAAGGAGCTGGCGCGGCGCTGGAAACCGGAGATCTACAACGGCTTTTCCAAGGATTCCTCCCACCTGGCCATGGACGACATCCGCGACTCCATCGAGGAGTTGCGCTACTATCGCGAGCACTTCATCCGTCTCGACTGACCCGGCCGTATTCCCCGGCCTCGCGGGCCGACCGGCGCGCGCGGTGCGGCGCGAAGTCACTATCCCGGCAGCCCCTTTCAGACCGGCCAGCCAATTTTCTGACGCTCCACGACGCTGTTCGGGCTAAGCCCTTGTATTTACACGCGACCATCCTGGTCCCGGGCGTGGCATGTGTTTTGCAAAAACAGGGCGGAGCCGAATTTCCGAAGGGTTTTGCAAGGAGAACAACATGGCCAAAGACGATGAACTGGAACTTTCCAGTGATGGCGGCAAGCAGGGAGGCAAGAAGGGCCTGTTGCTGATCATCGTCGGCGTGATCGTGCTGGTCGCGGCCTCCGTCGGCGCTACCCTGTTCTTTACCGGCGCGCTGGGCGGCGGCGAGGAAGAGGGGGCCGGGGAACACGCGGCCGCCGAGCCCACGGAGCAGCCGCCGAAATATCTCGATCTCAATCCCGAGTTCATCGTCAATTTCGAGAACCAGAACCGGGTTTCCTACCTGCAGGTGGACATCCAGGTCATGTCACGCGATGGCGCGGTGATCAAGGCCCTCGAGACCCACAAGCCGCGCGTGCGCGCGGAACTGCTCATGCTGCTCAGTACCCAGAGTTATGAGCAACTGCGTAGCCGCGAGGGCAAGGAGAAACTGGCCGCTGATATCAGGCAGACCCTGAACGACATCCTGAAGAAGGAGACCGGCAAGCAGGGTGTCGAAGCCGTTTACTTTACCAGCTTCATCATGCAGTAGTCCGCGACATGGCAGCGAACGATCTCTTATCCCAGGACGAAATCGACGCGCTGTTGCACGGCGTCGATAGCGGCGACGTCAGCACCGAAGACGATGTCGAGAAATACGACGGTGTGGCGCGCAGTTTCGACTTTGCCTCGCAGGATCGTATCGTGCGCGGGCGCATGCCCACGCTGGAGATGATCAACGAGCGTTTTGCCCGCCTGTTTCGCATCAGCCTGTTCAACATGCTGCGCCGCACCGCCGAGCTTTCGGTTGGCGGCGTGCAGATGATGAAGTTCGGCGAATACGTCCATTCCCTGTTCGTGCCCACCAGCCTGAATATCGTCAAGATCCGCCCGCTACGCGGCAGCGCCCTGTGTGTCTTCGATCCCAAGCTGGTGTTTATTGTCGTCGACAACTATTTCGGCGGTGACGGCCGTTATCACACCAAGATCGAAGGTCGTGAGTTCACGCCCACCGAGCGGCGGGTCATCCAGATGGTCCTGGAGCAGGCCTTCAATGATCTCGTCGAGGCCTGGGCGCCGGTGATGCCGGTCAACTTTGAATTCAGCAACATGGAAGTCAATCCCCAGTTTGCCAATATCGTCAGTCCCAGCGAGGTGGTGGTGGTAAACACCTTCCACATCGAACTGGAGGGCGGCGGAGGCGACTTCCACGTCACCATGCCGTACTCCATGGTGGAGCCCATCCGCGAACTGCTGGATGCCGGTGTGCAGAGTGATCGCTCCGAGGTCGATGAGCGCTGGACCATCGCCCTGCGCGAGGAAATCAAGTCCGCGCCGGTGCAGCTCAAGGCCATGCTCACCGAGACCACGCTCCCGCTGAAAGACATCCTCAGCCTGGAGGCCGGCGACATCATTCCCATCGAGATGCCCGAGAAGGTAACGCTCACCTGCCGGGATATTCCGGTCTTCAAGGGCAAGTACGGGGTGTCGCGCGGCAACATGGCGGTGAAAGTCGTCGAGCCGGTGTGCTCGCCCATTCCCGCCGAAACCTTACCCGCCCTCATCGCAGGAGAGAAAAAATGAGTGACAGTGACTCTGATGTAATGGACGAATGGGCCGAGGCCATGGCGGAGGCCGGCGGGGAAGAGGACAGCGAACCCGAGTCCGCGCCACTGGAGGATCTCGAGAGCGGCAGCGACGTCGGCGGCGGCGAGGACGTCAATCTGGACGTCATTCTGGACATTCCCGTCACCATCTCCATGGAGATCGGCCGCACCGACATCAACATTCGCAATCTCCTGCAACTGAACCAGGGATCGGTGGTGGAGCTGGACCGCCTCGCGGGCGAACCCCTCGACGTGCTGGTCAACGGTACGCTCATCGCCCACGGCGAGGTGGTGGTGGTCAACGAGAAGTTCGGCATACGCCTGACCGATGTCATCAGCCCCGCGGAACGCGTCAAGAACCTGAAGTAATGAGCGCCGTGCGTATTCTCATTGCCATGTTGCCGGCGCTGGCACTGGTCATGGCGCCCCTGTCCCCGGTATCCGCCGCCCCGGCAAACCGGGCTGCGGTGGCACCAGACGACGGCGCTTCTCCATCCGGTGAAGTTTCTCCAGTCGCTCCGGCCGGCGACGTGGAACCGGCATCGCCGGGCAGGTCGCTCACCGAGCCCGTGGGGCTGGGCGACTATCTCAGGATGTTTGCCGGGCTCGCGGTGATCCTCGTGCTCATCGCCGGCATGGCCTGGACCATGCGCCGCATGGGGCGTTTCAGTGCGGGCGCACAGGGTGCCCTGCGTATCGTCGCCGGGCTCTCGCTCGGCCAGCGTGACCGCGTCGTGCTGTTGCAGGTGGGCAAGGAACAGATCCTGGTGGGCGTGTCCCAGGCCGGCGTGCGCCGGCTGCACAAGCTGGAATCCCCCATCGATGCGGAGGCCGCCCAGCCCGCCGAGGCGGCAGGCGAAAGTTTTGCCGCGCGCCTTGCCGCGGTCCTGCGCGGCCAGGGAGGCAAACCATGAGGTCGGGACGTCTGCTGCTCACGCTCGTCCTGCTGTTGCTCGCCGGCGAGGTACTGTCCGCGCCGTCGCTGCCGGCGATCACGGTCACCGACGGCGGACAGGGAGGGCAGACCTGGTCGGTGAGCCTGCAGATCGTCGCCCTCATGACGGTGTTGACCCTGCTGCCGGCGGGCCTGATGATGATGACCTCGTTTACCCGCATCATCATCGTGCTGGCCATCCTGCGTCAGGCGCTGGGGCTGGTGCAGACGCCCTCGTCCCAGACCATCATCGGGCTCGCCCTGTTCCTGACCCTGTTCATCATGGCGCCGGTGATCGACCGGATCTACGATACCGCCATCAAGCCCTACATGAACGACGAGATCGCCTTCGACGTGGCGGCGCAGAAGGCGAGCGTACCCCTGCGTGATTTCATGATGGGGCAGACGCGCGAGAACGATCTCAGTATGTTTGCCAGCATCGCCGGCTACGAGGATTTCGAGTCGGAGGCCGACGTGCCTTTTACCGTGCTGGTGCCGGCCTTTGTCACCAGCGAGTTGAAGACCGCCTTCCAGATCGGTTTCCTGCTGTTCATTCCTTTCCTGATCATCGACCTGGTGACGGCCAGCGTACTCATGTCCATGGGCATGGTCATGCTCTCGCCCATGATCATATCCCTGCCTTTCAAGATCATGCTTTTCGTGCTGGTGGACGGCTGGAACCTGGTGATCGGCACGCTGGCGTCGAGTTTCTACGTCTAGACGGGGGAATGCCGCGATGACACCTGAATCCATACTGGGCATCTTTCAGCATACGCTGGAGGTGATCCTCATGCTGCTGCTGGTGATCCTCATTCCCGCGCTGGCCGTGGGGCTGCTGGTGAGCATGTTCCAGGCCGCCACGCAGATCAACGAGATGACGCTGAGCTTCATTCCCAAGCTGATCGTCACCCTGTTGACGCTGATGATCGCCGGACCCTGGATCCTGCAGGTGGTGATCGATTTCACCCAGGGGCTGATCCGCGACATCCCGTTTCTCATCGGTTGAGTCATGACCATCAGTGGCGGGGATATCGTTGCCTGGCTGGGTACCCTGCTGTGGCCGCTGTTTCGCATCGGTGCAGTGGTCATGACGGCACCGGTGTTCGGCGCCCAGACTGTGCCGGTGCGCGTGCGCCTCGTACTGGCACTGGCACTCACGGTATTGACGGTGCCCCTGTTGCCGCCGATGCCGAAGGTCGAAATGTTCAGCGCGGACATGTTTCTGATCATCGCCCAGCAGGTGTTGATCGGCCTGATGATGGGGTTCGCGGTGCAACTGGTCTTTAGCGCGGTGATCACCGGCGGGCAGGTCATCGCCATGCAGATGGCGCTGGGTTTCTCGCTCATGGTGGACCCGCAGAACGGCAACCAGGTGCCGGTGGTGAGCCAGCTCTACGTCATCATGGTGATCCTGGTTTACCTGGCAATGAATGGACACTTGATCTTGATTGACGTCATGGTACAGAGTTTTCGCAGCGTTCCCATCGCGCCTTCGGGCATCGTGCCCGATGATATCTGGCAACTGGCCTCCTGGGGCACCCAGTTGTTTGCCGGCGCCGTGGGCATCGCCCTGCCGGCCATCGCCTCGCTGCTGGTGGTCAACCTGGCCTTCGGCGTCATGACGCGCGCCGCGCCGCAGTTGAACATCTTTGCCATCGGTTTCCCGCTGACCATGATGCTGGGTTTCGGCGTGATTTTCGTCACCCTGCCCAGCGTCGCCCCTCAATCCCTGTCGCTGTTCGACCAGATCCATGATCTGATCCGCGGCTTTGGTACCGGAGGCTAGCCGCCATGGCGGAAGATACCGGCCAGGAACGCACAGAAGAAGCGACACCGCGACGACGCCAGCAGGCCCGCGAACAGGGGCAGGTGGCCCGCTCCCGCGAGCTCAATACCATGCTGGTGTTGATGATCGCCGCCGGGGCCGGCGCCTTCATTGGTCCCGAGCTGGGCCGCGACATGGCGCAACTGTTTCACGACCACCTCAGCCTGTCGCCCCACGACGTGCGCGATACCACCGCCGTGATCCACCATCTCGGTGGCGCCATCCGCGACATGGTGGGCGCCCTGACGCCGTTCTTCATCGTCACCATCCTTGCCGCCATCGGCGGCCCGCTGTTGCTGGGCGGCGTGAATTTCAGCAGCAAGGCGCTCACCTTCAAGTGGGAAAAGCTCGACCCCGTGAAGGGGCTCAAGCGTGTGTTCGCGGTCCGCGGCCTGGTGGAATTGCTCAAGGCGCTGGCCAAGTTCGCCATCATCGGCGTGGTGGCGGTGTTCTTTCTCACCACGCACAAGGAGGAATTCTTCGGCCTCGGCGCCGAGCCCCTGCCGGACGGCATCATGCACACCTTCCATCTCATGCTGTGGGCGCTGCTGGCCATCAGCTCCTCGTTGATCCTCATCGCCCTGGTGGACGTGCCCTTCCAGTTGTGGGATCACGCCCGCCAGTTGCGTATGACCAAGCAGGAAGTCAAGGACGATACCAGGGACACCGAGGGCAGCCCCGAGTTGCGCGGCCAGATCCGGCGCATGCAACGGGAGGTGGCCCAGCGCCGCATGATGGAAGAGGTGCCGAAGGCCGATGTGGTGATCACCAACCCGGAGCACTATTCCGTGGCGTTGAAGTACGACCAGGACAAGCCCGGCGCGCCGGTGGTCGTGGCAATGGGCGTGGATCGCGTGGCCCTGCGTATCCGCGAGGTGGCGCGCGAACACGACGTCGTCATCGTCGCCGCCCCGCCGCTGGCGCGCGCCATCTACCACAATACCGAACTCAACGAGGAGATCCCCGTGGGGCTCTACCTCGCCGTGGCGCAGATCCTGGCCTACGTCTTCCAGTTGCGCGCGGCGGGCAGGAAGGCCGAGGCGGGCAAGAAGGAATTCACCGATCTGCCCATCCCCGATGACTACAGGCATGACAAGTAACATGAAGGTGGAGCACTGATGGCACAGCAGGCAGCAGTACCGGACACGCGTTCCCTCAAGCTGGCGGGGCTGGGTGCGCCCGTCCTGCTCATGGTCATGATGGCCATGATCGTCGTGCCCATGCCGCCGCTGATGCTCGACCTGCTGTTCACTTTCAATATCTCGCTGGCGCTGGTCATCATGCTGGTGTCGGTCTATACCCTGCGGCCGCTGGACTTCGCCCTCTTTCCCACCGTGCTGCTCATCACCACCCTCCTGCGGCTGGCCCTCAACGTGGCCTCCACGCGCGTGGTGCTGCTGGAGGGACACACCGGCACCGGCGCGGCGGGTCACGTCATCGAGTCCTTCGGCGAGTTCGTCGTCGGCGGCAACTATGCCGTCGGCATGGTGGTGTTCCTGATCCTGGTGATCATCAATTTCGTCGTCATCACCAAGGGCGCCACGCGTATCTCCGAGGTCAGCGCGCGTTTCACCCTCGATGCCATGCCTGGCAAGCAGATGGCCATCGATGCCGATCTCAATGCCGGTCTCATCGACCAGGACGAGGCGCGGCGGCGGCGCGCGGAGATCGCCCAGGAGGCCGACTTCTACGGTTCCATGGACGGCGCGAGCAAGTTCGTGCGCGGCGATGCCGTCGCCGGTATCCTCATCCTCGTCATCAACATTGTCGGCGGACTGGCCATCGGCATGTTGCAGCACGGGCTGGACTTCTCCCAGGCGGCGCGCAACTACACCCTGTTGACCATCGGCGACGGCCTGGTGGCGCAGATCCCGGCGCTGCTGCTGTCGGCCTCCGCCGGTATCATCATCACCCGCGTCTCCAGCTCTCATGACATGGGCCAGCAGGTGCTCAGGCAGCTCTTCGCCAATCCGCGCTCGCTGGGCGTGACGGCGGGGATCCTCGGCCTCATCGGCATCATCCCCGGCATGCCCAACCTGGCCTTCCTGAGCCTCGCCATCCTGTGCGGCATCGGCGCCTGGTTCATCGCCGAGCGCCGGCGCGTGGCCGAGGCCGAGGCGGCGGCGCCGGCCGAGGAAGAGGAGGTGCCCGCCGAGGCGCGCGACCTGAGCTGGGACGACGTCACGCCGGTGGATGCCATCGGCCTCGAGGTGGGTTATCGCCTCATCCCCCTGGTGGACAAGAACCAGGGCGGCCAGCTCATGCCGCGCATCAAGGGGGTACGCAAGAAGCTGTCCCAGGAACTGGGTTTCCTCGTCCCCGCGGTGCACATCCGTGACAACCTGGAACTGGGACCCAATGCCTATCGCATTACCCTCATGGGGGTCAACGTGGGCGAGGGCGAGGTGCATCCCGACCGCGACATGGCCATCAATCCCGGCCAGGTCTTCGGCACCCTCGAAGGCCTGGAGACGCGCGACCCGGCCTTCGGTCTCGAGGCCTACTGGATCGATCCCGCCCAGCGCGACCAGGCCCAGACCCTGGGTTACACCGTGGTGGACGCCAACACCGTCGTCGCCACCCACCTCAGCCAGCTGGTACAGGAACACGCCCACGAGCTGCTCGGTCACGAGGAGGTCCAGCAACTGCTCGACCTGCTCGGCCGCCGCGCGCCCAAGCTGGTGGAGAGCCTGGTGCCCGACACCCTGCCGCTGGGCGTGGTGGTCAAGGTGCTGCAGAACCTGCTCGCCGAGGGCGTGCCCATCCGCGACATGCGCACCATCGCCGAAACGCTGGCGGAACAGGGCAGCCGGAGTCAAGACCCCGACACCCTCACCACCGCCGTGCGGGTGGCCCTGGGTCGCCTGATTGTCCAGCAAATCAATGGGATGGCGCCCGAATTGCCGGTCATCACGCTGGCGCCGGAGCTGGAACAGTTGTTGCATCACTCCTTGCAGATGACGGAAGGGGGCGGTGGCGTCGAGCCGGGACTGGCGGAGCGCCTGCACGGGGCCCTGATGCAGGCCGCGCAGCAGCAGGAAGCGGCGGGTCAGCCGGCCGTCCTGCTGGTCCCCGCCGGACTGCGCACCGTGTTGTCACAGTTCGTCAGGAACATGGTGCCGGGGATGCACGTACTGTCCTACAGCGAGATCCCGAGCGACAAGCAGATAAAAATTGTCGCCACGGTGGGACAGCAGGGCAGCGTCACCAGCCAGTAGTTGCCAGTCGTTAACAGCGTTGTTGCCAGGGGTTGGACACCACGATGAAAATCAAACGTTATCTCGCCGCAGACATGCGCCAGGCCCTTGGCATGGTTCGCGACGATCTGGGGCCGGATGCGGTCATCCTCTCCAACCAGCGCGTCGAGGGCGGCACGGAAATCGTCGCCGCCATCGACTATGACGAATCCATCGTCAACCAGTTCACCGCGCCGGGCATCGTCCCGCCGCACTCCGCACGTACCACCAGGCCGGCCTCCCGCGAGGAGATCCTCAAGGACCTGCGCTACACGCGCAACGTCGATGCTGCCACCGGCGCGCCGCGGCCGCGGCGCAGGGTTGACAAACCGGAGCGCAGGGCCGAAAAGCCGGAGCACCGCGCCTCGCGCCCGTCCGATGAGAGCATCTGGTCCCAGGAACCCACCCTGGTCAAGATGCAGAACGAACTCAAGACCCTGCGTTCCCTGCTGGTGGATCAGGTCTCGGGCCTCGCCTGGAACGAGGCCAGCCGCAGGCACCCCATGCGCACGCGCATGCTCAAGCGGCTCATCGCCCTGGGGATCAACCCCGGCATGGCACGCAAGCTCAGCGACCAGGTGGACGAGGCCGCCGACATGGATCACAACTGGCGCATCCTGCTCGGCAAGCTGGCGCACCGGCTCAGCGTGACCAACGACGACATCCTCGAACGCGGCGGCATCGTCGCCCTCGTCGGGCCCACCGGCGTCGGCAAGACCACCACCATCGCCAAGCTGGCGGCGCGCTACACCCTGCGCCACGGCGCCGGTCGCGTGGCGCTGATCAGCACCGACTGTTACCGCATCGCGGCCCATGAACAACTGCGCAGTTTCGCGCGCATACTCGGCGTGCCCATGTACGTGGCCAAGGACGCCGAAGGACTGCACCAGGTGCTGGAGACGGTACGCGACCGCGACCTGGTGCTCATCGACACCGCCGGCATGGGGCAACGGGACCGCCGCCTCTATGAACAGTTCCTCGTGCTGCGCGATTCCGGCTTCGACATCCGTACCTACCTGGTGCTGGCGGCCAATACCCAGCGCACCGTCATGGAGGAGGTCATCGAGGGCTGTCGTGACTTCGAACTGGCCGGTTGCGTGGTGACCAAGGTGGACGAAACCACCAGCCTCGGCGGCGTGCTCTCCATCGCCATCGAGAATCACCTGCCGCTGGCCTACCTCGCCGATGGTCAGCGCGTCCCGGAGGACCTGCACATTGCCCGCACGCATACCCTCGTCAGCCGTTGTGTTGCCATCATGCAGGAGGCGGGACAGCGGCACGCGGATCACGCGAACATGATCACCGTGAGTGGAATGGTGGCCAATGCAAATGGCTGAGTCTCAGGTGAGCGACCAGGCATCCGGGCTGCGCCGCATGGCGCAGGCCAGGCCGGTGCGCGTCATGGCGGTGACCAGCGGCAAGGGCGGCGTGGGCAAGACCAATGTGTCGGTGAACCTGGCCATGGCCATGAGCAACGCCGGCCAGGACGTGCTCATCATGGATGCCGATCTCGGCCTTGCCAATATCGACGTCCTGCTCGGCATCCAGCCGCGCGCCACTCTGCACGATGTGTTCAACGGCGAGGCCACCCTCGAGGAAGTCATGGTGGAAGGCCCGGCGGGGGTGAAGATCATCCCGGCCGCCTCCGGGGTGCAGGAAATGGCCGAGCTGACGCCGGCGCAGCATGTCGGTCTCATCCGTGCCTTCAGCGAGCTGTCCTGCAACGTGGACGTGTTGCTGGTGGACACCGCCGCGGGGATCTCCGACAGCGTTGTCAGCTTCACCCGCGCGGCCCAGGAGGTCATCGTCGTGGTGTGCGACGAGCCGGCCTCCATTACCGATGCCTACGCCCTGATCAAGCTGCTCAATCGCGAGCACGGCGTCTTCCGTTTTCACGTGCTGGCCAACATGGTCGGCAGTGCCCAGGAGGCCCGCGAGGTGTACGAGAAGATCACCCGCGTCACGGATCGCTTCCTCGACGTGGCGCTGGATTTCATGGGGCACGTGCCGCGCGACGAGTACCTTCTCAAGGCGGTGCGCAAGCAGCGCGCCGTGGTGGAAGCCTTTCCACGCAGCCGTGCCGCCACGGCGTTCCGGACTCTGGCGGAAAAAACCAGAAAATGGCCCATGCCGAAAGTGGCGCGCGGCCATCTCGAATTCTTTGTTGAGCGTCTAGTACAGGGGAACCTGCCCGATGCGGAGGTGTTGCCATGAACGGCCTGGCAATGTATGCCACGACTCAGTCGGCATTCTATGATGATATCGTTACGCGGCATGCGCCACTGGTAAAGCGTATTGCCTGTCACCTGATCAACCGCCTGCCGGCCAGCGTGCAGCTCGAGGATCTCATCCAGGCCGGCATGATTGGTCTGCTGGAGGCCTCGCGCAACTACGACGAGGGGCAGGGAGCCAGCTTCGAGACCTATGCCGGCATCCGTATTCGCGGCGCCATGCTCGATGAAATCCGCAAGAACGACTGGGCGCCACGCTCGGTGCATCGCAAGTCCCGCATGGTGGCCGAGGCGGTGCGCGAGATCGAAAACCGCCACGGCCGCGATGCCCGCGACCACGAGATCGCCGAGGCGCTGGACATCACGCTGGAGGAATACTACGCCATCCTGCAGGATGCCAGTTCCAACAAGATCCTCAGCTTCGAGGACATGGGCAACGGCGAGGACTCCATGCTCGACAACATGTCGGACAACGCCCCCGGCGTGCTCGACGGCATGCACCGCGACGACCTGCGGCGCCTGCTGGCCGAGGCCATCGCCGGCCTGCCGGAGCGCGAGCGCCTGGTGATGGCGCTCTACTACGACGAGGAACTCAACCTGCGCGAGATCGGCGCGGTCATGGGGGTGAGCGAATCCCGCGTCAGCCAGATCCACAGCCAGGCGGTCATCCGTCTGCAGGCGCGCATGGCCCGGCGCGAGGACTGAGCACGCCCCCGGCGGCGTCGACCCTGGCGTCCGCAAATCCCTGTTTTTCCGTTAAAACCCGCCTGTGCGCGGGGTTTTGACCCCTGTCCGCCCGTCGGCGCCCCCGGCGTCCCCATTTTCTTAAGAGATTCGGGCACCTGCCGATAAGGAGGTTGGGCAGCGCCCCACCCGGAAGAGTGTTTCAGCATGCGCGCAACGCATGGCCAGCGATCGCCAGTTCGAACGGAGGAAACTCGTGGACAAGAACATGAAAATTCTCATCGTGGATGATTTCTCCACCATGAGAAGGATTATCAAAAACCTGCTGCGGGATCTGGGGTTCACCAATACCCAGGAAGCAGACGACGGCCAGACGGCCCTGCCGATGTTGCAGTCGGGGGATTTTGATTTTCTGGTAACCGACTGGAACATGCCCGGCATGCAGGGCATCGATCTGCTCAAGGCCGTGCGCGCGGACGCCAAGCTCAAGGATCTGCCGGTACTGATGGTCACCGCCGAGCAGAAGCGCGAGCAGATCGTCGAGGCCGCGCAGGCCGGTGTCAACGGTTATATCGTCAAACCCTTTACCGCCCAGACGCTCAAGGAAAAACTCGACAAGATCTTTGAGCGCATCGAAGGTTAGCGGCTCAGGAAAGAAGAACAATGACAGAAGAAAAAAAATCTCTCCTCGGCGAGTCCAGCCTGGAGTTTGCCCGCAAGCTGGTGCAGGAGATCGAGAACGGTAACGAAAGTGGCGTCGAGGCGATGATCGATGAACTGGCTGATCTGCGCGAATCGACGCTCTTCATGGAGGTGGGCAAGCTGACCCGCCAGTTGCACGATGCCATCAACAGCTTTCACATCGACGCCAAGATCAGCGAACTGGCGGACCGGGATTTCCCGGACGCGCGCGAGCGGCTGAACTATGTCATTGAGATGACGGACAAGGCGGCCAATACCACGCTCAATGCCATCGAGGAATCCCTGCCGATGTGCGAGTCCATGGAAGACAGCGCACGCCGGATGGCCGAGGAATGGCAGCGCTTCACGCGGCGCGAGATGAGCGCCGACGAATTCCGCGCCATGTCGCCGAGGATTGGAAAGTACTTCGAAGACAGCACCGAGCAGGCCGGCCAGTTGCGCGGCAAGCTCACCGAGGTCCTGATGGCGCAGGACTTCCAGGATCTCACCGGCCAGATCATCAAGAAGGTGATCACGCTGGTCGAGGACGTGGAATCCAACCTCGTCAAGTTGATCCGGATCGCCGGGGCCGGCGCGGTTGAGAAAAAGAAGGAGGACAAACAGGACAAGGACATCAAGGCCGAAGGACCGGTGGTGCCGGGCGTGGACGACGTCAGGGCCGACGTGGTATCGGGGCAGGACGAGGTGGACGACCTGCTTTCCAGCCTGGGTTTCTAGGTGAAGAACGTAGCATGACGGGTATCTGAGAAGTGGATGACGAGTTACTACAGGACTTCCTGATCGAGGCGGGCGAGATCCTCGAGCAGCTCAACGAGCAGCTCGTCGAGCTGGAGAACAGCCCGGACGACATGGACCTGCTGAATGCCGTGTTCCGCGGATTTCATACCATCAAGGGCGGCGCGGGTTTCCTCAACCTCGAGCCGATGGTGGTGGTCTGCCACCGCGCGGAGGACGTCTTCAACCTGCTGCGCAACGGCGAGCGGCAGGTGGATGCCAATCTCATGGATGTCGTCCTGCCGGTGCTGGATGTCCTCAATGTTCAGTTCGAGGCGCTGCGCAGCGGCGAGGAGCCCGAGCATGCCGAGGCCTCGCTCATCGAGTCCCTGGAGCGCATCATCGCCGGGGAAGAAACCGCAACGGCCGCCGACGAAGCTGCTGATAACGCGGGCGCAGCGGCCACGGCCGAGGCATCCGCCGAGGTGGACGAGGCGTCACCGGGCGACATCGCCGGAGAGTCCGGGGGTGAAGCTGGCGCCGAGAGCGAGATGATCACCGACGAGGAGTTCGAGGCCCTGCTCGATGCGCTGGAGAAGCCCGACAGCGCCAAACTCGACGACACGCTACCTGCCGCCGAATCCCCGCAGGCCACGGCCGGCGCGGCCAGCGACGAGATCACCGAAGACGAGTTCGAGGCCCTGCTCGACGAACTTCACGGCAAGGGCAAGTTCGTGCCCGACAAGGTCGTGGGCCAGGACGCCGCGCCAGCGGCCGAGCCGACACCGCCGGACAAGGGCGCGGCGGAGAGCAGCGCCGCCGGCGACGACGAGATCACCGAGGACGAGTTCGAGGCCCTGCTCGACGAGCTGCACGGCAAGGGCAAGTTCTCGCCCGATGTCGCCACCGACCAGGCGGCGACGCCCGCCGCCGAGGCGAAAAAGCCGGCGAAGAAGACACCTGAAAAGAAGGCCGCGCCCAAACCCGCCGCGAAACCTGCAGCCAAGAAGCAGGAAGACAAGAAGGCCGCCGACAAGCCCGCGGCGAAGCCGGCCGCCAGGGCCGAGGCAAAAGGCGAGAGGAAGGACAAGCCCGCCGCGCAGGGCGAGTCCACCGTGCGCGTGGACACCGGTCGGCTGGACGACATCATGAACCTCGTCGGCGAACTGGTGCTGGTGCGCAACCGCATCGCGCGACTGGGCAGCAGCAGTGAAGACGAGGAGATGCTCAAGGCGGTGGCCAACCTCGACGTGGTCACGGCGGATCTGCAACTGTCGGTGATGAAGACCCGCATGCAGCCCATCAAGAAGGTCTTCGGTCGTTTCCCGCGCGTGGTGCGCGACATGGCGCGCAGCCTGAAGAAGGAGATCAAGCTGGAACTCATGGGCGAGGACACCGATCTCGACAAGAACCTGGTGGAGGCCCTCTCCGATCCCCTCGTGCACCTGGTGCGCAATGCCGTGGACCACGGCATCGAGATGCCCGATGAGCGCGAGGCCCTCGGCAAGCCGCGCACCGGTCACGTGGTGCTCGCCGCCGCCCAGGAAGGCGATCACATCCTGCTGACCATCGAGGACGACGGCAAGGGCATGGACGCGGAGGTGCTGCGCAAAAAGGCGGTGGAGAAGGGCCTCATGGACAGGGAGGCCGCCGCGCGCCTGGACGACAGGGAATGCTTCAACCTGATCTTCATGCCCGGCTTCTCCACCAAGGACGAGATCTCCGATATATCCGGGCGCGGCGTGGGCATGGACGTGGTCAAGACCCGCATCGCGCAACTCAACGGCACGGTGGAAATCGACTCGGTGCTGGGCAAGGGCAGCCGCCTGAGTATCAAGGTGCCACTGACCCTGGCCATCATGCCGACCCTGATGGTCAAGCTGGAGACCCAGTTGTTCGCCCTGCCGCTGGTCAACGTCAGCGAGATATTCCACCTCGACCTGACCCAGACCAACATCGTGGACGGGCAACTGGTGGTGGTGGTGCGCGAGAAGACCCTGCCGCTGTTCTCGCTCACCCAGTGGCTGGTGAAGAACCGCCAGTCGGACGA
>JALTLF010000095.1 GCA_027005735.1 Chromatiales bacterium
TGATCTGGTCAAGTAATTTTGGACAGTCTCATGGGTCATGCTACGCAGCCAGCTCCTCTACCGCCACAGGCGTGCGATAGTCGTTAAAGCTGTGTAACCGGACCCGGTTGTAGTAGTGCGTCAGAAAGCGAAGGATGTCTGACTCCGCTTCCTGAAAATTCCGGTAGCCCTTCTCCGGGATCCACTCCGATTTCAGGCTGCCGAAAAAGCGCTCCATCGGTGCATTGTCCCAGCAGTTTCCCCGGCGGCTCATACTCTGTTGCATACCATAACGCCAAAGCCGCTGCCGGAAGGCTCGGCTGGTATAGTGACAGCCCTGGTCGGAATGAAACATCACCCCGCTGGGTCGACCTCGGGCCTCGTAGGCGACCGCCAGCGCCTGCTGGGTCAATTCCGAGTCCGGGCTGCGGGAGAGGGCCCACCCCACGACTCGTCGGGCATACAGGTCCAGGACCACCGCCAGATACAACCATTTCGTTCCGGCCCAGATATAGGTCACATCGCCGCACCAGATTGCGTTGGGCCGGTTGACCGTAAATTCCCGACTCAGCCGGTTCGGGGCAATCTGGGCCTCTTCGGCCGCCACCCGGTAACGGTGTGGCCGCCGCTGCCGGCTGGTGATTTGGGCCTCCTTCATCAGCCGACCGGCCTTGAAACGGCCCACCGACTCGCCTTCAGCCCGCAGGGCCGCTGACAGGGTCCGCGCACCCGCAGCACCACGGCTGGCCGCATGCAGTTCCACAATCCGGGCCTTCAGCCGTTCCCGCTCCGGGTCGACCCGGGTTTGGCGTTTTTCCTGGTCGTAGTAACTGCTCCGGGGAAGTGCCAGGACCCGACACAACTCGTCCACTGAGTAGCGCGCTCTCAGGTCGGTGATTATTCGCCGTTTCTCAGCGTGTCCGACATCAAGAGCGCGGTGGCTTTTTTTAGGATGTCTTTCTCCCGTTCCACTTTTCGCAAGCGGGTTTCCAGCTCCTGGATCCGCTGCTGCTCGGGGGTCAGCGCCTTTCGCCCCGCCGGCGGCGTGATGCCCTCTCGCTCTTCGCGCAGTTGTTGAACCCAGCGGCGCATGGCCGTGGCGCCAACACCCATGGCCTCACAGGCCTCGGAAACAGGATAGCCGCTATCCAGGACCAGGCTTGCCGCCTCGCGTTTGAACTCCGTCGTATAGCTCTTTCTTGCCATCTTTGAACACCTCAGTCGTTGTGGGAGTTTAGCACTCCTCGGGGTGTCCAAAATCATTAGGCCACATCA
>JALTLF010000096.1 GCA_027005735.1 Chromatiales bacterium
ATCAGGGAGGCCGTGCGTTCCTGCGCCGCCAGGCGGTACTTGTTGCGCCAGGCGGCGAAGGCCGAGAACTGGCCGATGGCCGCCTCGTTGGCCACCATGGCGCGGTTGGTGTAGGCCATGAAGTTGAAGGTTCGGGCGCGCAGGACGCCGACGCTGTAAGCGGCGGCATCCGCGGCATTCTGCAACTCCATCTTCTGGCGCGTCAGCTGCCCGCTGTTGAACAACACCAGGATCCCCACCAGCACCACGACGATGAGGACCACCACGAAGACACTGGCCTGGCCGCGCTGGAGGCCGGCCCGGCATGGCGCCCCCCCTCGCCGCCCCTGGCGGCGAGGCCTGGTCTGCTGCATCTGGTGACTTTTTTCAGGCATGGCTGTCCACCCCACCCCGCCGCGATGCGGCGGAATGCGCAGTCTGTTTCAGGGAAAAACGCGGCCGCTGGCGGCCCGGCGCTCAGTTCTCGGTGTAGTTACCGAGGTCGGTATCCTGGCCCGCGGCGCCAACGGCCTCCTGGGCCGCGCCCTGGGCCTGGCCAACCGCCGCGCTACCGTCGCCGCCGGACAGCTCGGTGGCGACACCGGCCACCTGGCTCTTGATGGTCTTGCCGAACAGGGAATAGACGGCAATGGCGGCGATGGCAATGAGGGCGACGATGATGATGTACTCGGTCATGCCCTGGCCCAGTTGCTTGAGTCGCTGTTTCATGTTTCGCTAACCTCTGTTGTCTGTCATCCGAATTGGGTGTTCTCGCGGCATGCCCTGCGGCCGCCCGGAACAGTGCTATCCTGCTTGAGAATCTAGGTCATTTGCGCATAATTGCCATCCGACGAAAGTCTGAATTTACACCCGTTGTCTATCAGCAAATGCTTATTTGTTATCCAGGGCCATGAAAATACTCATCGTCGATGACCACCGGCTGTTCCTCGATGGCGTCTGCCACGTGGTGGAACAGCTCGACCACGGCAGTATCCAGTGCCTGCCGGTGGCCGACGCCATCCAGGCCCTCTCCATGCTCGATGTCGACCCCGATATCGAGCTCATCCTGCTGGATATCAACATGCCGCGCCTCGACGGCATCGGTTTCCTCGACAGCGTTCAGCGGCGCGGCCTCAGCGTGCCGGTGGTGGCCGTGTCCGCCACCGAGGAGCCCGAACAGGTGCTCGAGGTGCTCAACCATGGCGCGCTGGGTTTCATCCCCAAGTCACACGACAGTGCGCAGATGCTCCACGCCATTCGGGAGGTCCTCGCCGGCAACCTTTACCTGCCGGCGGAACTGGGCACCGCCGTGGAGCGCCTGAGGAGCAGCCAGCTCGCCAACAGCGACCCCGACTCCAGCTACAACCAGGTGGGGGTGACCCGCCGCCAGCGGGAGGTCCTCAAGCTGGTGGCCAGGGGCTACACCAACAAGGACATCGCGCTCACCCTGCACCTCTCCGAGGCCACAGTAAAATCCCACCTCTATGCCCTGTTCCAGCTCCTGCATGCCAAGAGCCGCGCCGAGTGCGTCAGGAACGCCTACAAGATCGGCCTCATCAAGCCGCCCGACACGGACTGAGCCTTACTCGAAGCGCCAGATCACCACGTCGCGATCCGCGGCGGCATCGCTGTCCCCGATGACGAGGATGCGACCCTGCGCATCCAGGGCGACGCGGTAGCCCAGGTCGTTCCCCACGCCCGCCGCACTGGCATGGAGCACATAGCCGTCCGGCGTGTTGTTGGCGTCATAGTCTCCACCGAACTGGGTGTCGGGCGTTCCGTCGGGGAGGAAACGCCACAGGATCATGTCCCGGTCGGTACCGTTGTCCCACTCGCCGCAGACCAGGATGTTGCCCACGGCATCCAGCTCCATGTCCCAGGCAATGTCGCGCCCGCCACTGTCTAGCACGACGACGCCGTTGTTGCCAAAACTGGTATCGAGATTGCCGCTGGCATCGAAACGCCACAGCATGGCGTCGTAATTGCCGCCTGAGAGCCGCCAGCCGGCCACGACGACACGCCCCTGGGCGTCGATGGCCACGCCCTCGGCACGAAAGTTGGTACTGGCTGCGCTGTAGGTCGCCACGCCGTTGGTACCAAAACTGGTATCCAGCCCGCCATTGGACGCCACGCGCCAGATGGCAAGATCGGCGCCCTGGGAACCCGCCACCACGTAGCGGCCGATGCCATCGATGGCCATGTCCTTCACCCAGTCCGTGGTGGCCGTACTTCGCACGTAACGACCAGTCCCACTGAATGTGGCATCGAGACTGCCGTTGCCCGGGGCGAGGCGCCATACGGCCCCCTCGTAGTCACCGTTGGTGTTATCACTGAACACACCGGCGACGATAATGCGACCCTGGTCATCGGTCATGACCTGCCGGCCCGTGTCATAGGCGCCGCTGTCCTGCACCAGTATCCCGTCGCCATCGAAGCTCGTATCCAGTGCCCCCGCGCTGGTCACCCGCCAGACGATCAGGTCATAGTTGTTCGAGGCATTGTACGCGTCACCGGTGATCAGCAGGTTGTCGCTGGCATCGACGTGCACCCGGAACGGGCTGTCCGCCTGGTTCGCCGCGCCCGCGGAGCCGTCCACGGTCAGGAGCCCGGTGCCATTGAAGGAAGTATCAAAGGCGCCGGAGGCAGTGAGGCGAAAGACGGCCATGTCATAGCCGGTGGCGCCCATGTTGCGGGCGGAAATCCCGACAATGTTTCCATTGCTGTCCGTGGTCACGCCGCGGCCAACATCGTTGCCCTGGGTGTTCGTCAGCACCACGAAACCCGTGCCGTTGAAGGTGGTGTCCAGCTGCCCCACGGGAAGCGTATTCATGACCGTCGGATCGTTGAGCTTGGTACAGGCGCCGGTCAGACCGGCGGCCCCGAGGAGAACGAAAGACAGAAGGCGATTCTTCATTTTTCCTACCGGGAGATTGGGTTACCTGTTGGATGAAAGTGTAGCGAACCGGGAGGAGCCGGCATCGGTCAAAAGTTTGAAATTTCGGCGACGAGGCCATTTTCATACTTTCGACGGATGGTGCGGACGGACAATCACACTATATATAATGGGAGTCGTTCAAACGGGTTGGGCACGGGCAGAGGCCCCGGCCAACCCCCAAGCAGGATCACGCCGTCGATGACAAGCGCCGTACGCAAGAACACCGCCATTGCCGCCGTCCTCGCCGTCCTCTTCGCCCTCGTCGATACCCTGGCGCCCCGCTGGCTGGCGCCGGTACGCGATGCGGCCTATGACCTGGGCGTGGCCATCGCCCCGCGCAACCCCGCCGCGGTGGAGAACTATGTGGTCGTCGCCATCGACGACGATGCCGTCGCCCGCCTCGGCCCCTGGCCCTGGCCCCGCGGCCGCCTCGCCGAACTGGTGTCGCGGCTCAACACCGCCGAGCCCCACAGCATCGCCCTCGATCTGCCGCTGGACCAGGCCACCGGCCGCGAGGGCGTGGAGCGCCTCGCGCAACTGGAGGCCCTGCTGCGCAAGAACCGCCGCAACCTCGGCCGCAAGCAGTTGCGGGAGCTGCAACGCCAGATCCGGGAGGCGCGGCGCGACCTCGACCAGGACGCGGCGCTGGAAGCGGCCCTGAAAAAGGTCCGCCGCCTCTACCTGGCCATGTATTTCAATTTCGCCGGTAACGGCGGTCGGGGGGATCTGCCCGAGATCATCACCCGCCGTGCCGCGCTGCCTGTGGAGACGGCCGGCGCGCCCCTGGCGCCCCCCGCGTACCAACCGGTGCGCTATCCCCTGGCGCGCTTCGCGCAACATGCCGAGGGGATCGGTCATGCCAGCTTCGCCACCATGGCCAACCCCGTGCAGCGTCACCTGCCCCTGCTGCTGCGCAGCGGTGAGGACTACATCCCCGGACTGGCGCTGTGGCTGGCCACCGACGGCGCCGGACACCGGGAGGCCCGCATCACGGACGGGCGGCTGCAGCTGGGCGAGCGAGCCTTTCCCGTGGATCCGCAGGGGCGCCTGTGGCCCGGCTTCTATCTCGACGAGAAAGGTGGCCCGGCCTTCACGCACCTGTCGGCGGCGAAGATCCTGAATGGCGAGACCGCGCCCGCGGCCATTCGCGGCAAGCGACTCATCGTCAGTCTCACCGCCAACGACTACAGCGACTACTACCGCGTACCCGGCGCCCTGCCCTTCAGCCGCGCCGATCTCATCGCCAACCTCGCCACCGCCATGGACAACGGCGATCTCTTCGCTCGTCCCGACTGGGCGGACATGGCGCACTGGCTCAGCCTCGCGGCGGTGTTCCTCATCATGATCCTCGTCTATCCCCGTTTCTCCGCCACGGTGTCCGTCCTCTTCACCGCGCTGGTGGCAGGCGGCCTGGTGGTGGCGAGCCTGTTCCTGCTCATGAAACCCCACCTGTGGGTGGACCTGGTCACCCCGGCCCTGTTCCTCGTCCTCGGCCACCTGCTGCTCGGCACGGTATTCTTCGCCACGCGCCGGCAGGGCCGCCTGCACGAGGAGCTGGCGGAGTCCAATCGCATGCTGGCGGTGGCGCTGCAATCCCAGGGGCAACTGGATCAGGCCATGGATCGCCTGCGTCACACCACGGTGATCGACAATGGCGCCCTGGAGGTGGCCTACAGCCTGGCGCAGGACTTCGAGAGCAAACGCCAGTTCGGCAAGGCAATGGACGTATATGACTACATCCTGCAACATGACGCGGGCTTCCGCGATGCCGCCGAACGCAAGGAACGCATCAGCAAGGTGGACGAAGCCGCGGTGGTGCGCACCAGCGGCTCCCTCATCATGGAAGGCGTGGACAGCAAGCCGAAACTGGGGCGCTACGAGGTGGAGAAGGAAATCGGCCGCGGCGCCATGGGCACCGTTTACCTGGGCCATGATCCCAAGATCAACCGCACCGTGGCCATCAAGACCCTGTCGCTGGCGGACTCCTTCGGCGGCATGGATATCCAGGACGTCACGCGGCGCTTCTTCCGCGAGGCCGAGACGGCCGGCAAGCTGAATCACCCCAACATCGTCACCGTCCATGACGCCGGGCAGGAACACGACCTCATCTGGATGGCCATGGAATACCTCGACGGCAAGGATCTCACTCACTATGTGAACAGGAAGAAAAAGGCGAAGCTCGACTGGGTGCTGGAGGTGATCTGGCAGGCCGCCGGCGCGCTGGACTACGCCCACGGCGAGGGCATCGTGCACCGCGATATCAAGCCGGCCAATATCATGTACCTGCCCGAGGACGACAGCATCAAGATCACCGACTTCGGTATCGCCCGCCTGATGGATGCCAGCACCACGAAGACCGGCACCGCGCTGGGTACGCCCTGCTACATGTCGCCGGAACAGATCTCCGGCAAGAAGGTGGATGGCCGCTCGGACTTCTTCTCCCTGGGCGTGACCATGTACGAACTGCTCACCGGCCAGCTCCCATTCGATGGCGACTCCCTGCCGGCGCTGGTGTTCCAGATCACCAGCAAGCGGCAGAAATCCATCCTGCAACTGCGCAAGAACCTGCCCACCTGCGTCAAGACCATCGTCGACAAGCTGTTGCAGAAGGACCCGAAGGACCGTTACCCCGACGGCGCCGCCCTGCAGGCCGCCATCGAGCGCTGCCAGAAGAAGTGATCCGGCGGCGGTGCACGGTTACAACCGAAAAGGAACGCGAAGAAAACAGTTTTTCCCTTGCGCTGCCTCCCGGCCTTTGCGGTATAGAAAAACACCGGTGTCATTCCGGCCGCAGCCATGCCACGCATGGCGGAGAGCCGGAATCCATTGACTTAGTTATTTCGGCGAGGCACGGATTCCCGCCTTCGCGGGAATGACGATATGTACTTTCCTTTGCGGTACTTCGCGTCCGTTGCGGTTAAACTTTCTTCTGGAAAAACACTTTCACCGCAAAGTGCGCAAAGAAAGGCGAAGAATAAAAAGTGCTTTGCATTTGCTCTACGGCACTTCACGGCCCTGGCGGTCTGAACAATGCAGGCGCGAGAAAGCCCTTCAGGGCGTCATTCCGGCCGCAGCCATGCAACACATGGCGGAGGGCCGGAATCCAGTGATTGAGTCACTGCGGTGAAGCATGGATTCCCGCCTGCGCGGGAATGACGACACGTCTTTGCCTTCGAGGCACCTCGCGGCTCCCCCGTGTGCCCCGTGTCCCCCGTGGTTGCATTTGCTTTTCTCTGTGTTCTCTGTGCCCTCTGTGGTTCAAGCTTCTGGTCAGTCTCTCATACGCACGAGTTTCATGCCCAGCAATACCCACGGCGCGCCGTGCAGGAACAGGTCGAAGATGTCGATGGGCCGGCTCAGCTCACCGGCAAACAGCATTTTCAGTTTCTGCCAGACGTGCGGCTCGGGCACGAAGGGGGCGAGCCCCAGCGTCAGGGCAACGACAACCAGTATGGGAAGCTCGATCTTATCCAGCCATTGCATGGGCTACCTCGTGTAGCAGTTCAGGGAAACGGGCCAGGTCTTCCGGCCGGTCGATGTCATGCAAAGGGGGCAATTCAACCACCTCCATGCCCGCCCGCGCAAGGGCCGACCGGGTCTGCGCCAGCACGCGCTCGCTGCCCCAGTCGATGCCGGTGAATAGCGCGTCATCGAAGCGCCGCAGGCCGAGTAGCACGTAGCCGCCGTCCTGGGCGGGACCGATAATCGCATCGGCACCGGATGCGAGAGCGCGACGGGCCACACAAAGATAATCCGGCGTGTATTCGGGACAATCGGTGCCGAGCAGGATCACCGCCTGCCCGTCGGCCAGCACCCGCCGTGCGGCGCGCGCCATGCGCGCCCCGAGATCGCCCTCGCCCTGTGGCTGAGAGGCGATGCCGTGCCGGCGGCTCAGCTGGACGAACAGGGGATGCCCCGCATCGGGCGTGATGCACAGTTCCACGCACGGCCCCATGGCCGCCACCGCCGTGGCCACGGTCCGCCGGATGAGACGTTCCTGCAGGCGGGCCGCGCCGTCGCTCCCCAGGGCGGGGACGAGACGCGTCTTGCATTCCCCCGCCACCGGGGCGCGGGCGAAAATCACGCCATGGGGGGACAGGCCGTCCATACTATTTATATAGCCGCGCCAGGCGCGCGGGACTGGCGCCGAGGGCATAGGCCGCGCGCAGGTACCACATGAGCAGGATGGTGCGCAGGACGCCGCAGGTCTCCCAGCGGCGGCTGGAGGTCAGCAGCGGGGTACGGATCCGCGCCGGCGGCGACAGGCGGCGCAGGCGGCGGCTCAGGGCAATGTCCTCCATCAGAGGCTGAACCGGGAAGCCGCCGATTTCCTCGAACACGCCGCGACGCACGAAGATCCCCTGGTCGCCGGTGGCGATGCCGCTCAAGTGCGAACGCAGGTTCATGAGGCGCTCCACGAGGCGCAACAGGGGATGACGGCCCGAGAGGCGCACGTCGAAGCGCCCCCACAGGCAGGGCGTGGTGCCGAAGGCCTGGACGATCTCCCCCAGGGCCGCCGGCGGCGCGAGGGTATCGGCGTGCACGAACCACAGGATATCGCCCGTCGCCGCCGCCGCACCGGCGTTCATCTGCACGGCGCGCCCGGCGGGACTGGCGATGAGGCGATCGCACAGGGGACGGGCCACCACCGCTGTGCCGTCCTCGCTGCCGCCATCGACGACGATGATCTCCCCCACGCCGCGTACCGGCTGCAGGGCCCGCAGGGTCCGGCCAATGACCGGCGCCTCGTTGCGCGCCGGGATAATCACCGAAATGCGTTCAGCAACAGCAACCATCGTCGCCACCGCTCACTTCGCCGGACTTCGTCGCCGCCGCGCTGCGCCGCGTCCCCGGCGGGGCGCAGAAGGTCTTCGGCTCACCCGGCGCGGCGGGGGCAAAGCCGATGAAGTCGTCGCCATAGACGCCGCTTTGGGTCAGGAAACGGAAAGTTCGCTCGCACACCGCCATGCGCGCGCCGCGCGGAAAGACATGGTCCTCGTCGTCGCTCACCGAGGCATAGGGCCCGCGATACATGACGGCATGCCCGTAGTCTAGGCAGGGCGTGTCCTCGCCCTTGACGGCGGTGAGCGTCACGGAGCGAAACTCGATACCCTCCACCACGCGCCACGGGGTGCTGTCCCACTTGTCGTAGGCCACGCCGAGAAAGCCCGCCGCGCGGAAGGCCTCGAGGAAGGCCTCTTCCTGGAAGGCGCCGGAGATGCAGCCGCTCCACAGTTCGGTGTCGGCCCTGAGATGCGCGGGCACCGCTTCGTCGCTGACGATGTCGCTGATGGCCACGCGCCCGCCCGGTTTCAGCACGCGATGGATCTCGCGCAGCATCTGTTGACGATGAGCCTCGTCCACCAGGTTGAGGACACAGTTGGAGATCACCAGGTCGATGCTGTTGTCGGGGATCAGCGGCCGCTCGCGGCGTTGCGCCGCCTGCCAGTGTTGCAGGCGCTCCAGCCCGGCGGCATCACTGACAGGATTCTCGTGTAACCAGTCTTCCATGGCGGCGACGTCCAGCGCCAGGTCCTGGATGTAGCCCTTGTGGAAGCTGACGCGATCCCCGCCCAGCTTCTCCGCCATCTCGGCCCGGTACTTGCGCGCCAGTGCCAGCATGTCGTCGTTCATGTCCACGCCGATGACACGGCCGCTCTCGCCCACCAGTTGCGCCGCCATGTAACAGATCTTGCCGCCGCCGGAGCCGAGGTCCAGCACCACGTCGCCCTCGCACACGTAGCGGGAGGGATCGCCGCAACCGTAGTCCTTGTCGATGATCTCCCGCGGCAGAATTTTCAGCAGCTCGCGATCATAGTCTACCGGGCAACACAGATCGGCCTGTACCTCGTTGGCACCCTCACTGTAGCGTTGCCTGACGGCCTTGTTAACATTCATCTTCCTGTGTCTCCTGTTACCTCACCAAACCGGTCTTCCGAAGACCCCACGATTGTGGCACGGGTGGTCTTATTCAAATACCTGTCTTACGCCAGGGAACTGCAACCGCGTTCGAACCCTGTTCTCAGTCACTCAACGCACCGCCGCAACTGGAACCCTGCCCGGCGGTACAGCCATAACAATGCTCGCCGATGGCGATGGATCGGCCTTCCAGTTCGGCGGCACGGATGTCACGCAGGTGCGTGTGCCCACCGCCGGGGCGCGGCAGCGGCATGTCCAGCATCTGGTTGAAGTCGCAATCGTACACGCGCCCCTGCCAGTCCACGCTGATCAGGCTGCGGCACATAACGCCGTCGAGATTGGCGTCCTGGTGCGCGGACTTGAGCAGGGCCAGATAGCCGTGGAACTCATCCTTCGAGATCAGCGTGCTGCCGAATCGCTGAATGGGCATGTTGGCCAGGGTGAACAGCGCGTTGAAGACGATGCCCTGCTTGCCCAGCTCGCGCCGGTAGTCGGCCTCGAGGGCGGCCTGTGGGGGCGGCAGGAAGGGGCCGGTGGGATTGTAAACAAGGTTGAGCACCCGGCCGCTGTCGGGCTGACCGTAACCCAGCGCGTTGAGCGCCCGCAGCCCCAGCAGTGAGCGCGCATACACGCCCTTGCCGCGCTGACCGTCCACATTCTCCTCCAGGTAACAGGGCAGAGAAGCGACGATCTCCACTTCATGCTCGGCAAGAAATTCCGCCAGGTCTTCCTGCCCCGGCTCGCCGAGGATGGTGAGATTGCAACGGTCCATGACATGGACGCCGAGGGCGCGCGCCTGCGCGACGAGGTAACGGAAGTGTTCGTTGAGCTCGGGCGCGCCGCCGGTGATATCGAGGGTTTCGATGGCATTGGCGCGCAAAAAGGCCAGCACGGTGTCCACCGTCTCTCGCGACATGCTTTCCTTGCGTTTCGGCCCGGCATTGACGTGGCAGTGCAGGCAACTCTGGTTGCAGCGATAGCCGACGTTGATTTGCAGGGTGGTGAGCCGCCCACGCGTGATGGCGGGAAAATCGGTGATCTCGAGCAGGGGGCGAGTTGCATGCATCTTTAATGTATTCCTTTGGCGAGGTTACCTGTCAGGCCGGCCGCTTGTGCAGGCAGACAGCGAGAAAACCGCCCCAGGGCAGGCACGTCCCCGCGAGGCCTTCCACGCCCCGCGCCAGCGGACCACCGCCGGGCAGCAGGATGGCCGTGGCACTCTCCATTCCGACCGGCATGGGCCGCAAACGTTCCGCCCAGCGTTCGACATCGGCCAGCGTGTCCCAGCGCGCGCCGGCATAGGCGCCGCGACCGGACTTGCGCCAGTGTAGCAGGCTGTGGCGGTTCAACAGACCCAGCACCACGCCGCGGCGCGCCACGCGCCACATCTCCACCAGGGCGCGTTGGGGATCGGCGACGAAACACAGGCTGGTGACGGCGCTGACGTAGTCGAAACCGGCGTCGGGAAAAGGCAGTGCCTCCGCCCTGCCATCTATATAAGGTATATCCGTATCCCGCGCGCGTGCAAACGCCAGCATGTCCGCATCGGAATCCACGCCGGTGACCCGCATGCCGGCGGCGGCGAAGCGGCGGGTGAAATACCCCGTGCCGCAACCCACGTCCAGCAGGCTTGCCCCCGCCGGTTCGCCGGCGGCACGCATCAGGCGCCACAGGAGGACAAATTCCCGTTCCCCGATCCAGGCGCCGCGCGGTGTGTGGTACCAGCCCTCGTAGTCGGCGGGATCCATCGCCGGCACGCCCTGCTGCCCGCTCATGGCAACAAGCGGTTGATCCATTTCACCAGCCTGCGCGTCAGGGGACTGTAGAGCTTTGGCGCATAGGCGCTGTTGACCACGCGCCGATGCACCTGCGCCAGGGTCGGGTAGGCGTGTATGGCCGCCGAGATCTCGCCCAGCTTCGCGCCCGTCTGCATGGCCAGCACGATCTCGTGGAGCAGCTCGCCCGCGTGGGGGCCGAGGATGGTGGCGCCGAGGATACGCCCGCGATGGCTCACCAGCTTGTAGAGGCCGGCGGTCTCCACCTCGGTAATGGCGCGATCCACCTCGCTGAACTCGAAGCGCAGCACCGTGGGCTCGATGCCCTGCTCGCGGGCCTGGGCCTCGGTGAGCCCCACGCGCGCCAGCTCGGGATCGGTATAGGTGACCCAGGGCACGACGCGGTAGTCGGTCTTCTTCGGAAAACGGAATACGGCGTTGCTGATCACCACGCCGGCCTGGTGCTCGGCCATGTGGGTGAAGGCATAGGGCCCGCACACGTCGCCACAGGCATAGATGTGTTTCTGCGAGCTGCGCTGGCGGCGGTCCACCCTGATCCCCCGGCGCGTGTAGTCCACGCCGGCGGCCTCCAGACCCAGCCCTTCCACGTTGGGACGCCGGCCGGTGGCGACGAGAATGCGGTCGGCACCGAGGTGCGTGCCGTCGCTGCAATGCAACTGTGCGGCCCCGCTGTCGGTATCGGTGACGATGGCATCCACGCTGACGCCGGTGCGCACCTGGATCCCTTCCGCCGCCAGCCGTGCCGTCAGGCGGGCGACGACTTCCGCGTCCTCCAGGGGCAGCAGTTGCGCACCGCGCTGCACGATGGTGACCTCGCTGCCGAGTCGCGCCAGTGCCTGCCCCATCTCCACGCCGATGGGGCCGCCGCCCAGCACCACCAGCCGGCGCGGCAGGGCCTGCAGGGAAAACAGATCGAGATTGGTGCTCACCGGGGCCTCGGCCAGCCCGGGGATGTCGGGCATGAAGGGCCGCGCGCCGGTGGCAATGACGAAACGCCGCGCGCGGATGACGCGCTCGCCCACCTGCACCTCGCGGGGCGAGATGAATCTCGCGCCCTCGCCCAGCAGGACCTCGCAGCCATAGCCGCGGAAGCGCTCGGGATCGTCATGCCGCTGGATGTGATCGATGACCGACTGCACGTGGGCATTGACGCGTGACAGGTCCACACGGGGATCGCAGTTCGCCAGGCCGAAGTCGGCGCCACGGCGCATGAGTGCGGCCACCTGCGCCGAGCGGATCAGGGCCTTGCTGGGGACGCAGCCGTGGTGCAGGCAGTCGCCGCCCAGCCTGTCGGCCTTTTCGACCAGCGTCACGCGCCGCCCCAGTTGCGCCGCCACGCTGGCCACCACCAGCCCGCCCGCGCCGCCGCCGATGATCACCAGGTCGCGTTCGCTCATGTGCCACCTCCGCCGGCAAGCTGGATGCGGCGACGAAATATCTCGTAGCTGATGGGCTCGGGATTGTCGTAGCCGATGCGCCGACGCCGTGCCTCGTCCAGCAGGTGATAGCGCACCACCGCCTCCACGGACGCGGCGCGCCCGTCGGCCGGTACGTCGATGGCATAGCGGCGCGTCTCGCCACGCGCCAGGCGGTTGTCCCACAGATCGACGATGAAGGGCCGCCACATGACACGGCGCCTGAGGGTATGGTTTTCTTCCGTGATGACCTCGCCCCGGGCATCGAACACGCGCAGGCGCACGGTGAGATGCCGATCCGGCGTGCCGGTGGGGACATAGTGGGCCGCGCCGGTATTGGCCAGACTGAGAGTAAAGGAACCCCCTTCGCCCCCGGTGGTGGGCGCAAAGTCCATGCTCAGCGCCTGCTTCACCATGGCCGGGTCATGGCCGCCGCGCCACAGGTGGCGCCGCGCCTTGCGCACCGGTCCACCCGCCACCAGCGGCCTTTCCACCGCCGGCATGTGGCAGTCCACGCAGCCCAGCGCGGCGATGTCCGCCACGCTCAACTCGCCCGACACCGGCTCGCTGCCGGCGCCTTGCTGGATCTCGGCCACTGTACCGCAGGGAGGAAAACGGAAGAAGGTGTCCCAGCGATCACCGTTGACCACGTGGCAACGCACGCATACCTGGTTGGGCGTCTCCAGCTTCTTCACCGGATGTGGCGCGGCGGTATCACCGAGCACGCCGACGATCCGGCCGTCGCGGAAGTGACAGGCGGCGCAGGTGACGCCCTCGTGCTGGAGCCGGGGATCGAAGGCGGGATTATCCTCCATCACGGGGTCCCACCGGGCGCGGTCGCGGTAATCCAGTACCTTGTGCGGCTGCTGGCGATCCAGTGGCGTGTGGCACAGGCGGCAGATATGCTGGCGATTATCGAACTTCCAGTCGGCCTGGAAATAGGGATCCGTCCAGGCCTGGCTGTGGATGGTGGTCTGCCATTCCTTATAGAAGGCCTCGTGGCAGGCGCCACACTGCGCGGCACGCAGCTCACCGAGCACCGCCGGCACCGCGGTGGTGTCCACCGGCCAGGCGAAGCGATCCTCGACGACGAAGATGTTCATGGGACGCAGGAAACGCCAGGCGAAAAACACCACCAGGGCCAGGCCGAGGACCAGGTACAGCCGCTTTCGGTTTCTGCTCACCGCCTTCCTCCTGCCATGTCATGGTGGTGGCGATCTCAGGACGACGCGCATCGCCCTGTATCCACCGTCACGCCGCCTGGTGCACTGCGCCGTAGCCCGCAGCATTCCATGCCGTCATGCCCCCCGCGACGATGTGCACGTCCGCGAAGCCAATGCGCGTGAGGATCTGCGCGGCTTTGGCGGAACGCCTGTCGGTACGGCAGACGATGGCCACCGGCTTCTCCATGTAGTCCGCCAGCTCGCTGGTGCGACCCATCAGTTCCTTCAGAGGGATGTGCATGGCACCGGCGATATGGCCCTGCTCACCAAAGTACTCGTCGATGTCGCGCACGTCCAGCAGCAGGAGGTCATCCCCGGCTACCAGGCGCCGGCGCAGTTCCTCCACCGGCATCATGGGCCCCCGGCGCAGGCGCGCGATGATGCGGGGGATGAAGGCCACCACGCCAAGCAGCGCAAAGGCGACGGTGCCGAGCTGGATCATGCGATTCAGATCGGCGTCTCCGGCCACCGCCTCGCGGCCTGCGTAACCCAGGTACGTGTAGGCAATGGCGCCGGGCAGCATGAAGATCCACGAGGCGACGACGTAAACCCAGAAACGGATGCGCGTCAGGCCAAGGGCGTAGTTGAGCAGGTTGAAGGGAAACAGGGGTACCAGGCGCACGAAGGCGATGAAGCGCCAGCCCTCGCCTTCCACGCCTTCCTGGAGCTGGCGTACGCGCTGGCCCGATTTCCTTTCCACCCAGTCGGCGGCCAGGTAGCGCGCGGCGAGGAAGGCCACCGCCGCGCCCAGGGTGGCGCCGGTGAGATTGTAGAGCGTGCCCCACACCGGACCGAACAGCGCGCCGCCGGCGAGCGTCAGCACCGACCCGGGCAGGAAGAATACCGTGCCCACGGCGTAGATGAGCATGAACACCAGCGGTCCCCACATCCCCGCGGCGGCGATGGACTGCTCCAGCACGGCGACATCGAACTGCTCGCGGTAGATCACCGCCAGTGCGATGCCCGTGGCGATGGCGGCAAGGACGGCCAGGCGGATGAACTTACCTTTCATTGCTCCCCTCGTCGGCCCCGTTATCAGACCACCGGCGGCGGTTGATGGCGTAGTCACTGATGCGACCGCGGAAGGGCAGCCACAACATGCCGGGCAACCAGGAGACCGCGTTGACGCTGCGATACTTGCGGATACCGATGGTCATGCCCTCGTGCCCGGCGCGCGGCTGGGCACGATACGTGCCGAACAGGCGGTCCCACCAGGGCAGGTTGAAACCGAAATTGCTGTTGGCCTCGTCGTCTTCCACCGAGTGATGGACGCGGTGCATGTCCGGCGTGACCACGAACCAGCGCAGCACGCGATCCACCGCCGCCGGCAGGCGCACGTTGGCGTGATTGAACATGGCGGTGAAATTGAGCACCACCTCGAAGATCACCACCGCCAGCAGCGGCGGGCCCAGCAGGAGAATGACGGCGAACTTGATCAACATGGAGAGGATGATCTCCAGGGTATGGAAGCGCGCGCCGGTGGTGACGTCGAAATCCAGGTCGGCGTGATGCACGCGGTGCAGGCGCCACAGCACCGGAATGGCGTGGACCATGACATGCTGCAGGTAGATGACGAAGTCCATGATCACCACCGAGGCGAGCACCGCCAGCCAGAACGGCGCCTGAACATAATTGAACAGCCCCCAGCCCTGCTCGGCGGCGAAGGCCGCCACGCCCACGGCGGCGGCGGGAAACAGCAGGCGCACGATGGCGCTGTTGAGGAAGACGATGCCGAGGTTGTTGACCCAGCGAATGGTTTTGGAGACCGTAAGGGCACGCCGTGGGGCGAGGATCTCCCAGGACGCCATGAGCGCCAGGATGCCGAAGAAGAAGCCCGAACGGATGGCCTTCTCGTGGCTGAGGACGAATTCATTGATATCCATGTACCTGCCTTTTACTGCTTTGAGTGGGCCGCCCCTTGTCAGTTCACGGCCCGGTGCTATACTGGATGCTAACTGTTCAACTATTCAATCAATTAATTGAATAGTCTAGCGAGAAACGCATACATGTCAAGCACCGGCTTCAAGCAACAGCTCTTCGCCCAGTTCGCCCGCGTGGGCAAGGCCCTCAGTAACGGTAACCGTCTGGAAATGCTGGAATTTCTCGCCCAGCGGGAATGCAGCGTGGAGGAACTGGCGCGTCTCACCGGCCTGTCGGTGGCCAATACCTCGCGCCACCTCCAGCAGCTCCGCCAGGTGGGCCTGGTGGACGCCCGCAAGCAGGGCCTGCATGTCTTCTACCGCCTCAGCGGCGAGGACGTGGTGGCGCTGCTCGGCTGCCTGCGGCGCCTGGCGGAGGCCCACGTGGCGGAGGTGGACAAGCTGGTGAACGCTTACCTCACCGTCAAGGACGATCTCGAACCCATCCCCCGCGAGGAGCTGCTCGAGCGCGCCCGCGACGGCCTGGTAACCGTGCTGGACGTGCGCCCGCCGGAGGAATTCGCCGCCGGCCACGTGCCCGGCGCGGTCAACATTCCGCTCGCCGAGCTGGAGGAACATCTCGCCGAGTTGCATCCCGATCAGGAGGTGGTGGCCTACTGCCGCGGCCCCCACTGCGTGCTGGCCTTCGACGCGGTGGCCCGCCTGCGGGAGAAGGGCTTCCGCGCCCGCCGCCTGGAGGACGGCTACCCGGAGTGGAAGGCCGAGGGCCTGCCGGTGGAGACCACCGCCGAGACAGCTTCCGAACCGGCCTCCGGGGGTGCGTCACAAAGAAAAACCGGGTGACGCCGCTGGCGCCACCCGGTGCAAGGTCCCGGTCCGCCGGCCGGGAGATACTGCCTGTAATGGGCGCTAGTGCCTGCCGCGCGTCACCGTGATGGTGCCCGACTCACCCACATGGCCATCGGCATCCTCGGCGATCACCGTGGTGGTGGTGGGAAAGCGCCCGGCGCGGAACAGGCCGGTGGCCGGATCGATGGTTCCGGCGCGCGGGTTGCTCAGCGACCAGGTGTAGGGACCGGGGCCGCCGCTGGCGCTGAACTGGATGGTGCCGAAACGCGGGACGCTAGCCGTGTAGGGCGTGATGCTGATGACATGATTGTCCGTCACCGTGATCACCCCGCTGCTGCCGCTGATCCCGTCCGCGTCCGTGGCGGTCACCACCACCGTGCCCGGGGCCACGCCGGTGAGCACGCCGGTATTGGGATCGATGCTGGCAACGGTGGTGTCCGACACGCTCCAGGTATAGGGCGCGGCCCCGCCGCTGGCGGTAAAGGCCTGCGTCGCCCCCACCAGCACGCTGGCGGTCTGCGGATCGACGACGATCTCGCGCACCTCGATATTACCGCTGCTCACCGACACGCCGTTGGCGTCGGTCACCGTCACGGTGGTGATGCCGGCGCCCACCGCGGTCAACAGACCGTTGGCGTCGATGGTGGCCACGGCCAGGTTACCCGTCGCCCAGGTATAGGGCGCGGCGCCGCCGGTGGCGGTGAACTGTTGTGTCTGACCCACCGTGAGCAGGGCCGTGTTGGGCGTAATGGCGATATCCGAAATGATGATGTCGCCGCTGCTGTCGGCCACGCCGTTGGCATCCACGGCCGTGACCTGCACGGTGCCCACCGCCAGCGCGGTCAGGAGACCGGTGTTGGCATCGATGCTGGCCAGGGTGGTGTCCGACACGCTCCAGGTATAGGGCGCCGTGCCCCCGGCCGCGCTGAACTGCAGGGTGTCGCCCGGGCGCAGGGAGCCCGTGTCGGGACTCACCAGCACGGTGGTGACGGTGACATCGGCGGTACCCGCCACGCCGTTGGCGTCGGTGGCAGTGACCACGGTCTGACCCGCGCCGGTGGCGGTGAGCAGGCCGGTGGTGGCGTCGATGGTGGCGACGGTGGCGTCGGCGGTGCTCCAGGTATAGGGCGCCGTGCCGCCGGTGGCGTTGAACTGCGCCGTGGTACCCTCCGCCAGGGTCAGGCTCGCGGGCGTGACCACCACGCGCACCAGCCCGGCCAGGCTGTTGGCGGCATTGAGCCGCCCGCCGGTGACGGTGATCCCCGCCAGCGCGGGGATGGCATCGACGTTGTCGAGCAGCACCGCCTTGAGGGCCACCACGTCGAGAGACGGATCCTCCGCCAGCAACAGGGCGGCGACACCGGCCACGTGCGGCGTGGCCATGGAAGTGCCGCTGAAGCTGGAGTAGGTATTGGCCGGCGTGGTGCTGAGGATGGCCACGCCGGGGGCGCCGAGATCCACCGTTACGGCGCCGAAGTTGGAGAAGGTGGCCAGCGCATCGTTGTCGTCGGTGGCGGCCACTGAAACGATGTTGTCCAGATCATAACTGGCGGGGTAACTGGGCGTGACATCGGTATCCACGCCGTCATTACCCGCCGCGGCGACGAACAGGTGACCGGCGTTCTGTGCCGCGAGGATGGAATCGTACAGGGCCTGGCTGAAGGCGCCGCCACCCCAGGAGTTGTTGGAGATCCGCGCGCCCATCATCACCGCGTAGTCCAGCGCGCTGATGGCATCGGCGGTGGTGCCGGAACCCTGGGCGCTGAGGAACTTCAGCGGCATGATGCGCGCCGACCAGTTGACGCCGGCCACGCCGATGGCGTTGTTGCCCACCGCGGCGATGGTGCCCGAGACGTGGGTGCCGTGGTCGTTGTCGTCGAAGGGATCGTTGTCGTTGTTGACGAAGTCCCAGCCCATGACGTCGTCGATGTAGCCATTGTTGTCGTCGTCGATGCCGTTGTTGGCGATCTCGCCGGGGTTGGTCCACACGTTGCCGACGATGTCCTCGTGGTTGTAATCGAGGCCGGTGTCGATCACCGCCACCACCACGTCGGTGCCGGTCTGGATGTCCCAGGCCTCCGGCGCGTCGATGTCGGCATCGGGCGTGCCGCCGGTCTGGCCCGTGTTGTCGAGGCCGTAGAGTTCGGTGAAGCGCGGATCATTGGGCACCGCCGCCGCGGTGACGATATAGTTGGGCTCGGCATACAGCACGCTGCTGCTGGCCTTGAGTCGCGCCAGGGCCGCCTGCATGGACATGCCCTGCTGCACCGCCGCCAGCGTCAGGCCGTCGACGAGGCGAAAGCGCTTGAGCTGGTTGCAACCTGCGGCGCTGAGGACGCGGGCGCGCTGGGCGTTGCTGACGCCGGCCTTGAAGCGCACCAGGATGCCGTCGGCCACCTGCGCCGTCGCCTGTTCCTGGCCCACCACGGCCTGCGCCGCCATGGGCAGGCCGGCGACAAGGACCAGCAGGCCGCCCAGCAGGGCGGCCAGCCATCGCATGGATAGGGTTTGTCTGTTCATGGGGTTCTCTCCTTAGTAGTCAGTGTCGTGTTGCGACCGCGCTACCGCTCTCCGTCGGCCGTTCCCATGGTATGAATGTGGATGTGGGGGAAGAGGCCGCGCGGTATGCCTACCGCGCGGCCCGGGTTTAGTCCACGACGATGAATTGCGTCATCATCTCGTGATCCTCATGCTCGAGGATATGACAGTGCATCATGTAGGCCGTGGTGATCTCGTTGGGATCGCCAACGTAGTCGTCGAAGCGGCCGATGACGCGTACCGTCCCCATGGGCGGCACCTGGAAAGTGTCCTTCCAGCCGGCATCCTGCGGCGCCGGGGGACGGCCGTTGACATCAAGTACCTGCCACATGATGTCGTGGATGTGGACCGGGTGCATCATGCCGGTGCGGTTGGTCAGCTCCCAGATCTCCGTGGTGCCCAGCTTCGGGAAGGCATCGACACGATTCTCGTCGTAGCGCTGTCCGTTGATGACCCACGGCACGCCCGGCGCCACGCCAAACACCCACTGACGCGTCTGCACCGCCGCCGCCGGATCAAGGCGTTCGATGGTACGCAGCACCTGCGGGATGGTGCTGGGATCGTCTTCCACGCGCGCCACGTCGAAGCGCATGATCTGCGAGGTGCCGACGCCTCCGGCGGTATTCTCCAGGACGATCTGCTCGCCGACGCTGGCGTTGCCGAAGTCGATGATCACGTCCACGCGTTCCGCGGGGGCGATATTGAGGCTGGAGCGCACCACCGGCGCCTCCAGCAGGCCGCCGTCGGAGCCGATCTGGATAAAGTTCGCGCCATTGCTCAGCACCAGGTTGTAGGAACGCGCATTGGAGCCATTGAGGATCCGGAAGCGATAACGCGCGGTGCCCACCTCGAAGAAGGGATAGGGCGTGCCGTTGACGAGGATGGTATCGCCCAGCTCGCCCATGACATTGTCGGTATATATGAGGGAACCATCGGCGGCAAAGTTGCGATCCTGGATGACGATGGCTACTTCCTTGTTGCCGGACGGCAGACCGAGGGAGCGCTCGTAGTCATCGGACATGAGGTAGAAACCGGCAAGTCCCGCCCATACCTGATCGCCGGTGAGATCCTTGGTGTGGTCGTGGTACCACAGGGTCGCCGGTACCTGCTTGTTGGTATAGAGGTAGTCCTTGTAGGTGCCGGGATTGACGTAGTCCACCGGGTGGCCATCGAAGCCGGCCGGCATGTGACCGCCGTGCAGGTGGGTGGTGGTCTGCACGTTGGTGTTGTTGATCTGGCGCACGATGATTTCCTGATCGGAATCCACCAGGATGGTCGGCCCGGGGGTCATGCCGTTGTAACCGAGGATATCGGTCTGCAGGCCGGGGATGATTTCCACCGTGGCGTTCTGCTGGGTGATCTC
>JALTLF010000097.1 GCA_027005735.1 Chromatiales bacterium
CCGGCGCGTCCATGAGGGCGAGGCCCTCCCGGGCCGTGTCGCGGACCTCCGCGTCCTCGTCCTGCAGGCACTGCTCGAGCAAGGGGCGTGCCGCCGCGCCGCCCGCCAGGCCCAGCAGGTAACAGGCGTCGTTGCGCACGCGCGCCTGTTCGGCTTGCAGGAGGGGTGCCAGTGCCTCGCGCAAGTCGTCCGATAGCGCGGCCGTCAGATCATCGCCGGCGAGGGTTTCGTAGATGGCGCCAAGGCCGATACGCACTTCCATGGGCGTGTCCTCCTCGGCGAGCAGGCGGGCCGTGGCCTCGGCAATGGCGGGGTGTCGGCGCGCGGCTGCCGTGGCGTCGGCCAGGCGACCCGTGCCCAGCGTTTCGCCCAGGTAGGCGGCGAGGCCCTCGGCCGTGTCGGCGTTGCGCGCCCAGTCGCGCAACTCGCCGAGCGGATGGACGCCCTGGAAGCGCAGCACGCCGATGCAAAACCAGGGCACGCTGCGCACGCCGTATTCTTCCGCGGCCTCGGGTCGTTGTTGCAGGTTGACGATCTCGAGGCGGCCCAGCGCGCCCTCCTTCACCAGGCGCGCAAGCGAGTCCAGCACCGCGGGGCAGTTGGGACAACTGCTGGTGAGGAGCAACAGGGCGTCGGGGACGGTGGCTGGAGACATGAGGCGAAAAATCCGGCGGTGGTGGTCACGGGGCGGACTGTCAGGGGGAGATGGTACTTGATATGATGAGCGCCAACCAGCACCGTGGCGGCAGGCCGACCGGCGTCCCGGCGGCGGCATGAAGCGCGCGGGGTGGCAGGGAGAGGGAGATAATATGGCGCTGTATGCATTCGATGGCACGTGGCAGGAAAACACGCCGGGCGATGAAAAGGACACCAACGTCGTTCGTTTCTACGAATCCTACGAAGGCGAGAAACATTATTTCAGCGGTGTGGGTACCCGCCTGGGCTGGCTGGGTCGCGTCGTCGGCGGCCTGACCGGGGCGGGGGGGAAGGCCCGCATCGAGGAGGCCAGCGCGGCGCTGGAGCAGACCTTCTACGAGGGCGACGAGGACATCGACATCATCGGCTTCAGCCGTGGCGCCGCGCTGGCGCTGGACTTCGCCAACCGCATCGCCCGCGAGGGCGTCGCCGGCCAGAAGCCTCCCATCCGCTTCCTCGGCCTGTGGGACGTGGTGCCTTCCTTCGGCATTCCCGGCAACGACATCAATCTCGGCTACGTCTTCAGCCTGCCGGCCTGCGTGGAGAAGTGCTTTCATGCCATGGCGCTGGACGAGCGGCGGCGCAATTTCAAGGTGCAGCGCGTCGTCACCACGGTGGAGGATGCCGAGGCCGAGGGTCGTGTCTACGAGGTGTGGTTTCGTGGCGTGCATGCGGACATCGGTGGCGGCAACCGCAATCCCGGTCTGTCGAGCATTTCACTTTGCTGGATGTACCACCAGGCGCTGCGCTGTGAGCTGCCCATTGCCGAGGCCGTGATCGAGCGGCAGAAACTCTATCGCGATCCCGATGCGCGTATCGGCGGTAACGTGGATTTCATCACCCACCCCTGGCGTCCCATTCCCTGGACCGACGTGGTGCACGACAGCGTCCGCTACCGCCGGGGACACAACAACCCGCCACAGGGACTCAAGGTGGTCGATGACGAGGGGCGCATCCTGCCCACCGGCTTCCAGCACGACGCCGGGTGAGCCATGCCGGGGCGTGCCGCCAGGGCCTTCGATATCGAAAAGGCGTACCGCCGGCTCGAATCGCTGCATGCGGCGGGAAAGATCGACGCGGCGCGGAAGATCTACGCCAGGCTGGCGCGGCAGCGACCGCGGAATCCGTATGCGCTGGATCTGTTCGGCGTGCTCGCCAATCGCTACCGCCTCTTCGACGTCGCCGTGGAACTGTTGCGCGAGGCCGTGCGGGCCGAGCCCGGCAACCTGGACATGAATTACCACCTTGCCCTGGCCCTGTGCAATCTCGGCGACTTCGAGGCGTCGGCCCGCCACTACGCGCGAGTCATGCGCGGCGCGCCGCCCAGCGCGGAGCGCTGTCACAACTATGCCGATCTCCTGCTGGCGCGCGGTGAATTGGCGGGCGCCGAGGAATACTATCGCCGCGCCCTGGAGATGGATCCGACCTGGCTGGCAAGCTGGAACCGGCTCGCCGAGGTGCTCATCCACACCGGCCGACATGCCGACGCCATTCCCCTGCTGGCCCATTGTCTGCAACGGGAGCCCAACCGCATTCCCGCCCTGTCACTGCTGGCCGTCGCGCTGGCCGCCACCGGAGAGGAACAGGCCCTCGCGGAACTGGTGGATCTGGAGCGTTTCATCATGCCCCTGCCGGCCACCGCGCCGGCGGGCTTTGCGGATCTCGCCGAGTTCAACCACCGGCTGGCGCGCTACGTCACCACGCACCCGAAGCTGAAGCGGGAGCTGCGCGACATCTCCACCCGCGGGGGCGGGCAGACGGAGGGCAATCTGCTGGCGGAAGACCATCCCCTGATGGAAAGTTTCTGCGGCATGATCGAGACGGTCATCCAACGCTATATCGAAGGCCTGCCCGCCCTGCCGGGGCACCCCCACTGCGGGCAGGTGCCCGAGGCCTGGCGCCTGGAAGGCTGGGGCGTGGTACTGGAGAGCGGCGGCCACCAGGCCGCCCATGTCCATTTCGACGGCTGGGTGAGCTGCGTCTACTACCTCTCCCTGCCCGAGGCGATCCATGCCGATGATCCTGCGCAGGCGGGCTGGATCCAGTTCGGCCAGGGGCCGCGGGAACTCTACGGCGGCCACGCCGCGCCCACGCGTCGCCTGCAGCCGCAGGAGGGCCTGTTCGTCATGTTTCCCTCCTATTTCTGGCACGAGACCATTCCCTTCACCGCGGAGGCGCCGCGGATCTGCATTGCCTTCGACGTCATCCCGCAGGATCGCCGGCGGGCCTGACACCACGGCGACTCGTCCGCGTTTCACCCGCTTCACTCATGAACACTGTTCCCGATGTTTCCGTCATCCTGCCAGTGCACAACGGCGGCGAGTGGCTCGCCGCGGCGGTGGCGAGCATCCTCGATCAGCGTCACGCGAACCTGGAGCTGCTGCTCATCGACGATCACAGCACGGATGCCGCCATCGCGGGGCTGGCACGCGACGATCCCCGCCTGCGCGTCTTGCGCAGTCCGGCGCGCGGCATCGTCGCCGCCCTCAACCACGGCATCGCGCAGGCCCGCGGCAGGTTCATTGCGCGCATGGATGCCGACGACATCAGCGAGCCGGCGCGTCTCGCCTGCCAGCTCGATTACCTGCGTCGGCATCCCGAGGTGGGGATCTGCGGCGCGCGCGTGCACATCTTCGGCGGCGAGCCGGGTGTGGCGGCGGCGGAGGGTTACCGTGTCTATGAAGACTGGATCAATGCCCTGACGAGGCCGGCGGACATCGCGCGCGAGATCTATATCGAGAGTCCCATCCCACATCCCACCGCCATGCTGCGGCGCGAGGTGCTGGAACAGATCGGCGCCTACCGGGATTGCAGCTGGGCGGAAGACTACGATCTCTGGTTGCGCGCTCACCTTGCCGGTATCCGCATGGGCAAGCCGGAGCCGGTCCTGCTGCACTGGCGTGATCACGACGGGCGATTGTCACGCCGCAGCGAGCGCTATGCCCGCCGCCGGTTCACCGCGGCGCGGGCCTGCTACCTGGCGCAACAGTACGGCGACGGGCGCGAACTGGTGATCTGGGGCGCGGGAGAAAACGGCAAGCGCCTGTGCGATGCCCTGGTCGGCCACAGCGTGTATCCCCGGGCCTTCATCGACGTCAATCCCCGCCTCGTGGGCGGCCGCAAGCGTGGCTTGCCGGTGGTCGGCATGGAAGATCTCGCGGGCCTCGGTCAGGTCTTCATCCTCGTCGCCGTGGCACGCCGCGGCGCGCGCGAGGAGATCCGCGCCTTTCTCCTCGCGCGTGGCCGCCGTGAAGGCGAAGACTTCATTTTCGCTGCCTGAGGCAAGGGCAGGCGCGCGCTGCCGGTTCGCGGGGTTCAACGCCCGGCCTTGCGGCGCAGCCCGGAATCCTTGTCGCTGCCGGTGGGACGTTTCAGGTAGTCGTACATGGCGCCGGCGGACAGGGGCAGGCTGAAGAGAAAGCCCTGCGCCGCGTCACAGTCGTGTTCGCGCAGGAACTCATACTGCGCGGCGTCCTCCACCCCTTCCGCAACGACCCACTTGCGCAGGTTGTGGGCCATGGCAATGATGGCGGTGATCAGTTCCGAGTCGTCGGTATTGCCCGGCACCTCGGCGACGAAATCCTTGTCGATCTTGACGATGTCGATGGGCAGCTTGCGCAGGCGACTGAGCGAGGACTGTCCCTTGCCGAAGTCGTCGATGGCGATGCGCACGCCCATCTTCTTGAGGGCCAGCAGTACGTCGATGGTGGTGCCCTGCTCGTGCATGATGGCCTCCTCGGTGATCTCCACGATGATGTCGGAGGGCGGGATGCCGTTGCTCTCCAGCGCGGGCCCGAGGATGTCGAGGATGGAATTGTCGCGCAGCAGGTTGGGCGAAAAGTTGATCGTCAGGGCAAAGGGCGTGGAAGCGGCCTTGCGGAATTGCGTGTAGTCCGACAGGGCGCGACGGATGATCCAGTGCGAGACGGGCATGATCAGCCCGGTCTCTTCCAGCACATCGAGAAATTCCGCCGGCAGCAGGATGCCGCGCTTGTCGTGCGTCCAGCGCAACAGGGTCTCGCAGGCCGCGATCTCCCCGCTCGCCAGGTCAACCACGGGATGGTAGTGGAGCTCGAACTCGTTGTTGCGTATCGCGCTGCGCAACTGGTTCTCGGTGAGCAGGAAGGTGGTGATGCGCGCGGTCATTTCGTCGGAGTAGAAGAAATAGCCGTTGGGACCACGATCCTTGGAGTAGTACATGGCCGTGTCGGCGTTGCGGAAGAGGGTTTCCACGTCGGTGCCGTCGGCGGGACAGGTGGCGATGCCAATGGAGGTCGTGGTGTGCAGCTGGCGGTGCTCGAGCTTGAAGGGTTCCTCGAAACTGCCGAGGATCTTCTCGGCGATGGCGGTGAGCTGGCCGTTGTCTTCGACGTCTTCGACGATGACGGCGAACTCGTCTCCACCGAGACGTGCCACCGTGTCGGCGGTACGCACGTTTTCCTGCAGGCGCGTGGCCATCTTGCGCAACAGTTCGTCGCCCACGTCGTGCCCCAGCGAGTCGTTGATCTGCTTGAAGCGATCCAGGTCGAGGAACAGCAGGGACACCATCTTGCCATCACGCAGGGCGCGGTCGATGGCATGTTGCAGGCGGTCGCGAAAAAGGGTGCGGTTCGGCAGCCCGGTGAGGGGATCGTGGTAGGCCAGGTAGTCCAGGTGGGCCTGGCGCGAGCGCACCTGTTTGCGCATCTCGTCGAAGGCCTCGGTCAGCAGGCGTGTTTCGGTGACCTTGCCCCGGGGTACCGGCAGGGGGTCGTCGTCCTTGGCCTCGTGGCGCAGGGCCTCCGCGATGCGCCCGATGGGAACCAGCAGGGTGCGGTTGAAGATCAGGAACCACAGGAGCAGGGCCAGGATCCCGCCCGCCGTGAGCAGGATGACCATGTGGGACAGGCGATTGGCGACATCCGTCAGGCGGGTGATGTCGCGCGCCGAGCCGACCCCCAGTTCCAGCTTGATGGACTCCAGGCGTTGCTGGGTCCTGCCGATGAGGGGCTGGATGTGCTC
>JALTLF010000098.1 GCA_027005735.1 Chromatiales bacterium
AGGCGCGAGATCGCGCGGCCCTGTTTCATGTTCTCCTCGTTTCTCTCCAGAAGCTCATGCAGGACATCTCGGGCCAACTCACCGACGCGGAAAAGAAAAAGCTCACGCCCGAGGAAATCCGCGCGGCGGAGCGCCAGGCGGTCAACTACCGCACGGCCTGCGTATTGACCCAATACCTGTATGTCTCGCTGGAGACGCCCATTCCCGAGGGTCTCTCCGAAGACGACAGGGAAGCCCTGCAGGAGAGCATCGAGACGCGCCGGGAGGCCAAAGCGGACTGCATGGACGAAGGCCTGTTTTTCGCGTTCACGAAAAAGGCGGACCGCGAAAAGTTGGCGGAGGCGGCCCACGAGGCCAAGACAGCACTGGTGGCCTTCCTCGATGACCGGGAGGGCCGCTTCAGTTTCACCACCGCCATGCAGGACCACTTTGCCATGGATGGTGACGACTATTACCTGCACGCCATGCGCACCCTGGGCGAGATCACCCGCAACCTCCTCAAGGACGGCGTGCTGGTGGACGCGGCGCTGCACCTCAAGCCCTTCGACGAACTCGAACACATCAACACGGACGAGGGACTCAAGCTGCTGCTGAACCTCGTCGGCTGCGGCGACAAGCCCCACCCCCTGTGCGCCAACATGTTCCCCGAGGAAATTCCGCCCCAGCGCGACGAAGACTCCAGCCTCTACGACTTTCGGGACCTGCAGGTCCCGGCGGGCGACGGGCGCTTCAGCGCCGAGCGCCTGCGCGCCCTGCTGCGAGGCGTGGGGGAGAGCGCCACCTGGAGCGAGGAACAGTTCCAGGTGGTGCGGCGCTTCGGCGAGGCCCTGGGCGCCTGGAGCGAAACCCATGCCAATATCTCCCACACCCTGTTTACCGCCGCCAAGGTCATCAAGGACGCCCAGATGCACGTGCAGGCGGAGACCGGCAAGCTGGTCAGGGACTACAAGGCCGCCCAGTCGCTGGCGCGGAAATATCCCGAGCTCATCAAGGCCACCCGGCGCTGGCGGCGTGTCATGAACGCCCTCATGCGCGTGCATTATGTCGCCAACATCGTCCCCTTCGAGGCCGTGCCCCTGCCGGTGGAAAACGTCGCCCGGGGGCCGTGGCCGAAGGGATTCGTGCCGCTGGACCTGGAAGTCAAGAAGGCCCATGCGCAACAGCGCCTCGCCGAACTGAAGAAGGCCGGCTCCGTCAAGGGGATCATGGTGGACGTCACCGACCAGTACGGCAACACCCTCGGCCGCCG
>JALTLF010000099.1:0-10164 GCA_027005735.1 Chromatiales bacterium
GCGGTAAAAGGGGGGTTACGGAAGAAAATTAAACTGCGAAGGCTGCAAAGGTACGCAAGGCAAACAGCCATCTCGTTGAATTTCCGCCTGAGTGAATAAAACGGTCCCCCCGCCCTCAGGGCGGGGGACAGGGGGGGGATCAAATCCTCAGCCCTCGAACCTCGCTACTCGCCACTCGTTACTGTTTTTATGAGTTCCGCCAGTTCGCGTTCCAGCAGGGCCTCGCTGCCGAGGTTGAGTTCCACCAGGCGGCGCAGGTGGGTGGCGCTGTCGAGGTCCATGTGCATGCACTCGAAGCCCACGTGGCCGTCTTCCACGTGCGCCACGTCGGCCTCCATGGTGATGACGTCGCCCTCCTCGTCGAGGCGCGCGCGCAGCACGAAGCTGTCGCCGCGCCGGGCCTGCCAGCCCTCGGGCCGGGTGGTGAGCGCGCCCTTGAGACTGATGTCGATGAGCTCACAGGGCCATTCCTGGCTGCCATCGGGGGAACGGATGACGGTGCTGGCCTGAAAGGGAATGCGGGTGAAGTGTCTCATGGCGTGTGTCTGTCCCTGTAGCTGTACTGGTATCGCTGCGTGCGCCGTCGATCCGGCGGGCGAGGCGTCAGGCCCGCGGGCCTCTATTCATAATAGAACTGCATCTTGATGTTGCCAATCTGGATGACGTCGTCGTGCTCCAGCTTGTGGGGCTCGCTGCCGATGGGCTGCTCGTTGACGGTGGGCGGCACCGGGCCCTCCAGGTGGGTGATGAAATACCCCTCCTCGCGGCGCGCGATCACGGCGGTGGCCACCCCCGGCTTGCCGAGATTGGTGACCGAGCGGTTGAGGCTCAGGGTCTGGCCGAGGTTCTGGCCGGTGAGGATCTGCAGCCAGCCATTGAGCGCCCGATGGGTGCCGGAGTGCAACCCGGAATGCAGGCCGGAGTTCAGCGCCGCGTGCGAGCCGGTGGTCAGGGCCTCGGCCTCCTCGGCCGGGATTTCCTCCACCTGGGGTTCCGGCAGGGGGGCCTCCTGGATGACCTCGTCGAACTCGAAGTTCAGGGTGTGCTTGCCCACGCGAATGACGTCGCCGTCCTTGAGGACCTGCTGCTCGATGCGGGTATTGTTGACGAAGGTGCCTTCCTCGCTGCCGAGGTCCACCAGCGTGGTCTCGGTGCCACGGGTGTCGAGGCGCGCATGACGCGGCGCCAGCGCGAGGCTGTCGATGTGCAGCGTACAGCTGGGATCACTGCCGATGTGCATTTCGCCCTGCAACACCGGGAAGATCTTCAGCACCCGCCCCTTGAAGGAAAGCGTCAGTTTGGACACAGGCTAAATTATTAAAAATTCCTGAATTATCTTGGGATTATAGTCTGTTTTTAAGACAGTTGTACAACACCGGCCGGCGCCCCGATGGCGCCATTCGTCCGCGGCATCAGGCCGCGCCGCCCTCCCTGTCCTTATCGGCCTCGATACGCACGGTTTTGACCGCGTTTTTGGTGGTATGGACGATTTCGATGGGGTGGTCCTCCAGCATCAGGCTGGTGCCGGGGTCGGGGATGTCCTCCAGGTACTCGAGGATGCGCCCGTTGAGGGTGCGCGGTCCCTCGGTGGCGAGCTGCCAGCCCAGCGCCCGGTTGAGCTCGCGGATGGTGATGGAGCCGTCCACCAGGTAACTACCGTCGTCCTGGCGGTGGATGTCGCGGATGGTGGCCGCCGGATCGGTGGTGAACTCGCCGACGATTTCCTCGAGGATGTCCTCCAGGGTCACCAGTCCCTGGATGTCGCCGTACTCGTCCACCACCAGGCCGATGCGTCGCCGCTCGCGCTGGAAGTTCAGCAGGGCGGTGGTCAGGGGCGTGCCCTCGGGGATGAAGTAGGCCTCGCGGACGATCGCCCGCAGGGCCTCGCGATCCGCCTCCTCGCGCTGGAAGAGCTTGACGGTATTGCGCAGGTGGATGAAGCCCAGCACGTGGTCGATGTCACCCTCGTAGACCAGCAGGCGGGTGTGGGTGCTGGTGGTGATCTGCTCGCGGATCTGGGCCCAGTCGTCCTCGAGATCGATGGCGGCGATCTCGTTGCGCGGCACCATGATGTCCTCCACCGTCGCCCGCTCCAGATCGAGGATGCTGAGCAGCATCTTCTGGTGGCGGCGCGGGATCATGGCGCCGGCCTCGTTGACCACGATGCGCAATTCCTCGCGGGACAGGCTGTGGTCGGTCTGCTGCTCGGGGGAGACGCCCATGAGCCGGAACAGGCCGCGGGTGATCAGGTTGACCAGCCATACCACCGGCCACAGCACGCGCAGCAGGGGCAGCAGCACGATGGCGGCGGGGAAGGCCAGGCGCTCGGGGTGCAGGGCCGCCAGGGTCTTGGGGGTGACCTCGGCGAAGATCAGCAGCACCAGGGTGAGCAGGCCGCCGGCGATGGCCACGGCCGCGTTGCCGCCCAGCTGGCGGCCGATCTCGCCGGCCACCAGCGCCGCCAGCACGTTGACGAAGTTGTTGCCCAGCAGGATGAGGCCGATGAGCTTTTCCGGCATCGCCAGCAGGCGCTGGGCCTGCGCCGCGCCGCGCTTGCGATCCCTGGCCAGGCGGCTGAGGCGATAGCGGTTGAGGGTCATGAGCCCGGTCTCGGAGCCCGAGAAGAAGCCCGACAGGACGATGAGCACCAGCAGGGCGAGGAACAGAACGGACAGGGGGATCTCGGTCACGGTAGCGGTGTCGCGGTGGGCCGTTTCAGCCGGCGAGGATGAGTTCGACGACGGTCTTGCTGCCGAAATAGGCCAGCATGAGGAAGACGAAGCCCACCAGCGTCCAGCGCACCGCCACGCGGCCGCGCCAGCCCCAGCGCCAGCGGCCGAAGAGCAGGGTTCCGAACAGCAGCCAGGCCACCACCGAGAGCACGGTCTTGTGGACCAGATGCTGGGCCAGCAGGTCCTCCACGTAGGGCAGGCCGCTGAGCAGGGCGATGCTGAGCACCAGGAAGCCCAGGCCGATCATCTGGAACAGCAGGCGTTCCATGGTCTCCAGCGGCGCCAGCAGGCGGATGAAGCCGCCGGGGTGGTGGTTGTGCAGGTGGGATTCCTGGACCCACAGCAGCAGAGCCTGCACCACGGCGATGCTGAGCAGGCTGTAGGCCAGCACCGAGAGCATGATGTGGACCTCCAGCCCCAGCGGCAGTTGCGCCGCGAGGTAGACATGGTGGTCACTGAAGGCGCGCAGGGCGAGGGTCATGGCCGCCACCGGCAGGATGACGATGGCGAGGTTCTCCACCGGCTTGCGCAGCGCCGAGAGCAGCAGGAGCAGGGCGACGACCCAGCCCACCAGGGACATGACGCTGAAGATGCTGAGATCGGTGCCGGCCGGGGTGAACAGGCTGGCGTGCAGCGCGATGCCGTGCAACACCACGCCCACCAGTCCGGCGGCGATGAGCAGCTTCCTGTTGTCGAGGGATCCGGGGAGACGTCCCGCCAGCCTGAGCGCCAGCAGCGCGGCGACGACCAGGTAGACCGTGATCCCCGCAAGGTCGGTGAACACCATTCGTTGCGAAATGACTTCGGATTGTGGGTTTGGCACATGATTGCACAAGCCGTCGGGATCCTCCAGAGCGTTTTTGGATGCACCCCGACACGCGGGGGTGGATCGCGCCGGCGACGAGACTTTCCGCGCGCCGTGACTTGTGACTCTCGTATCATTCTGATTTACTTGGAAATGGCATCATGGTCGGCGGCCCGCGCCCCGCATGCCGGCGTATTTCGCCCCCGGATACGACGTCACGCGGCAGGGCCGGGGTTGTGCACAGGGAAAAGTGTTTGACGGTCACCAGGCAAGCTGGAAGAGTAGGCCGGATACGGGTGGCCGAAGGCGGATCAAGAACGAGACTGATGGAAATACGCGTACTGGGTTGCAGCGGGGGCATGGGGGCGGATCTGCGCACCACCAGCCTGCTGCTGGACGATGACATCCTCATCGATGCGGGCACCGGCGTGGGTGACCTGTCCATCGACGAGATGGCCGCCCTGCGCCACATTTTCATCAGCCATTCCCACCTCGATCACATCGCCAGCATTCCGCTGCTGGTGGACACGGTCTTCGATCGCCTCGGCGATCCCATCCGCATCCACGGCCTGCAGGGCACCCTCGACGCCCTGCGCAACCACGTCTTCAACAACGTCATCTGGCCCGATTTCACCCGCCTGCCGGATCCCCGCCACCCGGTGCTGCGCTACGCGCCCATGGCACGCAGCCGCAAGTTCCACGACCAGGGCCGCACCATCGAAATGGTGGACGTCAACCACATCGTGCCGGCGGTGGGCTTCATCATCGAGCAGGGGGACAGGGTCTTCGCCTTCAGCGGCGACACCACCACCAATGATACCTTCTGGGCGGCCCTGAACGCGCGCCCGCGCCTCGACCTGCTCATCGTGGAATGCGCCTTCGCCAACAAGGACGAGGATCTCGCCCGCCGCGCCTGTCACTACTGCCCCACCACCCTGGCGGCGGACCTGCAAAAGCTCCGGCACCAGCCCGAGATCCACATCAGCCACAACAAGCCCGGCGACGAGGAACTCATCTTCGCCGAGTGCCAGGACATGGTGAAGGGCCGCACCCTCCATCGCCTCACCGGCGGCGAGCGATTCACGTTATAATCCCCCCCCGCGGTGCTTTGCCGCGACCTCTCCGACAGTATCAGCGATGGCGACAGACGATGTTTGATGGTTTGACCGACCGCCTCAGCCAGACGGTGCGCAAGCTGCGCGGCGTGGGGCGCCTCACCGAGGACAATATAAAGGATACCCTGCGCGAGGTGCGCATGGCCCTGCTCGAGGCCGACGTGGCCCTGCCGGTGGTCAAGGAGTTCATCGATCACGTGCGCCAGCGGGCGCTGGGCGAGGAGGTGCACAAGAGCCTCACGCCGGGCCAGGCCTTCGTCAAGATCGTCCACGACGAGCTGGTGCACCTCATGGGCGACGCCAACGACGCCCTTGACCTGCGCACCGCGCCGCCGGCGGTGATCCTCATGGCCGGCCTGCAGGGCGCGGGCAAGACCACCACCGTGGCCAAGCTGGCGCGCCTGCTCAAAGAGCGCGAGAAGAAGTCCGTCATGGTGGCCAGCGCCGACGTCTACCGCCCGGCGGCCATCGAGCAGCTCAAGACCCTGGCCGGGGAAGTGGGGGTGGCATTCTTCCCCAGCCATGCCGGCGACAGGCCCGAGAAGATCGCCAAAGCCGCGCTCAAGGAAGCGAAGCTCAAGAACATGGACGTGCTGATCCTCGATACCGCCGGGCGTTTGCACATCGACCAGGAGATGATGGACGAGATCCAGGCGCTGGAGAAGGCGGTGACGCCGGTGGAGACCCTCTTCGTGGTGGATGCCATGACCGGCCAGGACGCGGCCAATACCGCGCGCGCCTTCGGCGAGGCCCTGCCGCTCACCGGCGTCGTCCTCACCAAGGCCGACGGCGACGCCCGTGGCGGCGCGGCCCTGTCGGTGCGCCAGATCACCGGCAAGCCCATCAAGTTCCTCGGCGTGGGCGAGAAGACCACCGCGCTGGAGCCCTTTCACCCCGACCGTCTGGCCTCGCGCATCCTCGGCATGGGCGACGTGCTCTCCCTGGTGGAGGAAGCCACCCGCACCATCGACCAGGACAAGGCCCAGGCGCTGGCGAAGAAGCTGCAGAAGGGCAAGGGCTTCGACCTGGAGGACTTCCGCGAGCAGCTGCGCCAGATGCAGAAGATGGGCGGTCTCACCAGCCTGCTGGACAAGCTGCCGGGCATGGGCGGCATGGCCCAGCAGGTCAAGGACAAGGTGGACGACAGGGACATGCGCCGCCTGGAGGCCATCATCAACTCCATGACCCCCCACGAGCGCCGTTTCCCCCAGGTCATCAAGGGCTCGCGCAAGAAGCGCATCGCGGCGGGTTCGGGCACGCAGATCCAGGACGTCAACCGCCTGCTCAAGCAGTTCACCCAGATGCAGAAGATGATGAAGAAGATGGGCAAGGGCGGCATGAAGAACATGATGCGGGGCATGGCCGGGCGCCTGCCGCCGGGCTTCCAGTAGGCCCCGGCCTGTGAAAAGGGGTTTTTCGCCCCGATTTTCCGCCGATCCCTTCACTTTGGCGGCAATTTCAGTAGAATACCCGCCTTCGTGCGATTGCCCGCGGGGCGGGCGATCCAGTTGTAGAGAATTCAAGGACTTAAGTTAAGTCAGGAAACGAAAACGCAATGGTCACTATTCGTCTGGCACGCGGCGGCGCCAAGAAGCGCCCCTTCTACCACATCGTTGTCACCGACAGCCGTAACCGCCGTGACGGCCGTTACATCGAGCGCGTGGGTTACTTCAACCCCATCGCCACCGGTGGCGAGACCCGCCTGAGCATCGCGCGTGATCGCGTCGACTACTGGGTGGGCCAGGGCGCGAAGACCTCCGAGCGCGTCAGCAAGCTGCTCAAGGAGCAGCCCGCCGCCTGAACGGGGGCGATTCCCGCCCGGGAGTGGGGAGATGAGTTCGGCCACCGGGTCTTCTCCCGCGTCCCTCGTCGAGGCGGGCCGCGTTTCCGCGGTATTTGGCGTGCGCGGCTGGCTGAAGATCCGCTCCTACACGCAACCCATTGAAAATATTCTGAAATATCGGCCCTGGCAGCTCTGCCGCCAGGGCCGCTGTTTTGTGGTGGAACTCCTGGAGGGCAAGCGCCAGGGCAAGGGTCTCATCGCCCGCCTCGCGGGCATCGACGACCGCGACCAGGCCCGCGAACTGGTGGGCCACAGCATCCACGTGCCGCGTGACGCCCTGCCGGTGCTGCCGGAAGGGGAATACTACTGGTCCGATCTGCAGGGGCTGGCCGTGGTCACCACCGAGGGCGAGGAACTCGGGCGGGTGGACTACCTCATGGAGACCGGCGCCAACGACGTGCTGGTGGTGAAGGATGCCGATGGCCGTCAGCGGCTCATTCCCTATATAAAGGGGCAGGTGGTCACCGCGGTGGACCTGGAGGCCGGCTCCCTCACGGTGGACTGGGACCCGGAGTTCTGAAGTGGGTGTCCAGGACTCCGTTACTGGTAACCTTTCGGAGCCCTCCGGCGGGGGAGACGTTCCCGGACCGTCAGCCGCAGGGACGCGGCTGTCGAGCGTACAGGGATGTATTTATCGCGTGTCCGGGAACGTCTTACCGGCCGGAGGGCGGAATCTGACGCAGGAATCTCAGGAAGGGTAGTCAGAAGCCATGGCCATGCACATTGAACTGGTCACCCTGTTCCCGGAGATGTTTGCCGCCGTCACCGGGCACGGCATCACCGGGCGGGCGGTGAAGGCCGGCCTGCTGGCGGTGGAGCGCATCAACCCGCGGGACTTCGCCGAGGACGTCCACCGCACCGTGGACGACCGCCCCTACGGCGGCGGGCCGGGCATGGTGATGCAGGTGGCGCCCCTGCGCCGGGCCATCGCCCGGGCGCGCGAACGCGCCCCGGCGGGCAGCACGGTGATCCACCTCAGCCCCCAGGGGCGGCGGCTGGACCAGGCGGGGCTCGTGGAACTGGCCGCGCGGCCGGGGCTGATCATGGTCTGCGGACGCTACGAGGGCATCGACGAGCGCGTGCTCGAGCGCGACATCGACGAGGAATGGTCCATCGGCGACTACGTGCTCTCCGGCGGGGAGCTGGCGGCCATGGTGATCATCGACGGCCTCACCAGGCTGCTGCCCGGGGCGCTGGGCCACGAGGATTCCGCCGAACAGGACTCCTTCAGCGCCGGCCTGCTGGAGGGCCCGCACTACACCCGCCCGGAAGAAATCGACGGCCAGGCGGTGCCGACGGTGCTGCTCTCCGGCGACCACGCCGCCATCGCGCGCTGGCGTCTCAAGCAGGCCCTCGGGCGAACCTGGGCGCGGCGGCCGGACCTGCTGGCGGGCCTGGAGCTGGACGCGGAGCAGCGCAAACTGCTGGACGAATATATCGAAGAACATGAAAAACGCTGATTTTCATGTATAATGCGCAACCCTTGAACGGGAGTAGGACGTCATGAGCAAGGTAATCGACGAACTTGAGAAAGAACAACTGAAGGCCGACGTACCGGAATTCGGCCCGGGCGACACCGTCGTCGTGCAGGTCAGGGTAAAGGAAGGCAACCGCGAGCGTCTGCAGGCCTTCGAGGGCGTGGTCATCGCAAAGCGCAACCGCGGCCTCAACTCCTCCTTCACCGTGCGCAAGATCTCCCACGGCGAAGGGGTCGAGCGTGTCTTCCAGACCCACAGTCCGCTGATCGACAGCATCAAGGTCAAGCGCCGTGGCGACGTGCGCCGCGCCAAGCTCTACTACCTGCGCGAGCGCCAGGGCAAGTCGGCGCGCATCAAGGAGAAGCTCTCCTGACAGCCCGCGCCGCGGGACTGTGAAGACGGCCCTTGTCTTCCCCCGCCGCCGGTGTCACATTGACGGGCAATGCCAGCCGGGCATTGCCCGTTTTTCGTTTATGACACGCACCTCGCTCCAGGCTCGTTTTCTCCGCCCGGACGGCGGCATCCGGCCGCCGGGCCTGCGCCTGCTCGGCCTGCTTCTCGCCGCATCCCTGAGCACACCCCTGGCCGCCGCCCCGGCGCCGCCCGCCGAGACCGCCGCCGGCACGGCCGCCGCCGCGCTGAGCGACGCGGGCCTCGAGGAGATCCGCGCGCTGGCGCGCATCGGTGCCCCGGCGCTGGCCCTGCACGTCCTCGACACCCGCCAGCCGTCGGTGAAGCAGGACCGCGAGGCATGGATGGCCTGGGAGCGCGAGCGCGTGGCCATTCTCACCGCGCAGGGCGACTGGACGGGACTGGCCGCGCGCATGGCCGCGCTGCCGGCCGGCCTGCCCGCCGGCTTTCGCCGCTGGGCGCGCACCCGCGAGGCCGAGGCGTGGGTGGCCCTGGGTCAGGGGGAGCGCGCGCGCCAGGTGTTGCGCGCGCTCATCTGGAGCGGGCAGGAGGACGCCGCCGGCGAACAACTGCCCGAGTGGCGGCGCCTGATCATCCGCAGCTATCTCGGCGAGGGCGAGATGGAGGACGCGCGCACCGCGGTGCGACGTTTCCGCCAGGACTACGGCGAGGGCGAACTCGATGATCTCCTGCTGCGCGCGCGTATCGAGCTGCTCAGCGGCCGCGCCGAGGTGGCCGCCGAACTGCTCGCGCCCCACGGCGGCGAACCCCGGGCCGGGGTGCTGCAACTGCTGGCGCAACTGCGCGGCAACCTGCGTCCGCCACGCAAGGTCATGCAGGCGGCCCTGCGCCACCTCCGCGCCGACTGGGCGAAGGACGAACTGGCCACCTGGCTGTGGGCCATCGTCGCCGAGTCGGCGCAACGCATCGGCGATCGCGCCACCGCCGCCCGCGCCCTGGAGAACGTGGTGCGACTGGGCGGCCGCGACCCCCTGCCTGCCGGCCTGTTCCGCTTCGATGCCGACACCCTGTGGAACGCCTATCTCGACTACGCTACCTGGGTCGGCAACCGCGCCCACTTCCTCATCGGCGAGGACGGCCAGTGGCTGGCCGCGGCGAAGAAGGCGCAGGGCAAGACGCCGGTGCGCGCGCGCTCCCTCTACGCGCTGGTGATCCTGCGCGGCGTGCGCGAGGCATCGCGCCTCGAGGCGGCGGCCGGTTTTCTGGCCACGCTGAAGAAACAGCGCGGCCAGGCACGCCTGCTGACGCAACTGTTCGAGGACACGCGTCACTTCCGTGATCTCGCCGACATCCCCCTGCCGGTGCGCCACGCGCTGGTGGACATCGAGCTGGCGGCCTCCCGCATCGAACGCGCCTCGGCCCTCATGGCCACCATCGAGGCGCCGCCGCCGGGTGCCGACCGCTTCATGTGGCAGTTGCGCCGCGCGCGCATCCTCGTGCTGGGCAACCAGGGCTCGGCGGGCGCCGCGACGCTGGCGGGCCTGTTGCGCACGGAAAAGGCCCTCGACAGGGAAAAGGTGGATCGCCTCATGCAGGTGATCTTCGACCTGCAGAGCGTCGGCGAACACGAGCAGGCCATCGCCCTGTTCGAGACGGTCTATGAGCGCGTGGACGACGATACCCTGCGGCGCGAACTGCTCTACTGGATGGCCGACTCGCGCAAGGCGCAGGGGCAGTTCGCCGAGGCCGCGCGCCTCTACCTGCGCTCGGCCATGCTGCTGGATCCCGAGGCGGGCGATCCCTGGGCGCAGACGGCACG
>JALTLF010000099.1:10264-19736 GCA_027005735.1 Chromatiales bacterium
AACTGCTCTACTGGATGGCCGACTCGCGCAAGGCGCAGGGGCAGTTCGCCGAGGCCGCGCGCCTCTACCTGCGCTCGGCCATGCTGCTGGATCCCGAGGCGGGCGATCCCTGGGCGCAGACGGCACGCTACCAGGCCGCCGATGCCCTCGCCCGTGCCGGGCTCAAGCAGGACGCCCACGATCTCTTCGCCCACCTGCTCCGCACGACGAAGGATCCGGCGCGCCGCGCCGTGCTGAGCCGCCACCTGCAACAGCTGTGGCTGGAAAAGCCCTGAGGCAGGCGCGCCGCAAGGACGGTGCCACTTCCCCGGCACGGGACTTCGATTTCGTCCTCGCCAGCCCCGTCGGTCGCCTCGGCGTGCGCCTCGACGGCGCGGCCGTCACGCGCATCGATTTTCTCGGCCGGAATGCCGCCACCCGTGCCCCCGGCACGCCGGCGGCGCGCCGCGCGGCCGCGGCGCTGCGCGCCTACTTCGCACGGGGCGGGACCATCGATCTGCCCATCCGGCTTTCGGGCACGGCCTTCCAGCAACGGGTGTGGCGCGCCCTGCGACGCATTCCCGCCGGCCACACGCTCACCTACGGGGAACTGGCAAGGCGGCTCGCCACCTCGCCGCGCGCGGTGGGTAACGCCTGCCGCGCCAATCCCGTGCCACTGGTGGTGCCCTGTCACCGCGTGGTGGCCGCCCGGGGCATCGGTGGTTTCGCCGGCCGCACCGACGGCCCCGAAGTGGCGCGCAAGCGCTGGCTGCTGCGCCACGAAAGCGCCTGATCCGGCCGCGTGGCTGGGTTAACATGGGGCCATGCCTGAATCCACGCCTGTCTCCCCGCGGATCCGCGGCGATGATCCGCTCATCGACCAGTTTCTCGATGCGCAGTGGATGGAACGCGGCCTGTCGCGTAACACCCTGACCGCCTACGGTAACGACCTGGCACGCTTTGGCGAGTGGCTGGCGGCGCGCGAGCCGGCCACCACGCTGGAGACGGTGGCCCACGCGGACCTGCAGGACTACGTCGCCTGGCGCCACGCGCAGGGCTTCGGCCGCCGTTCCACCGCGCGCACGCTCTCCACCCTGCGTGGTTTCTATCGTTACCTGTTGCGCGAGAAATGTATCGAGGTCGATCCCACCGCCCTCATCGAACTGCCGCGCCTGGGGCGCGCGCTGCCCGGCAGTCTCAGCGAGGGGGAAGTGGAGGCCCTGCTCGCCGCGCCGGACGTGGACAGCGTCAACGGCCTGCGCGACCGCACCATGCTGGAAGTGCTCTATGCCACCGGCCTGCGCGTCAGCGAGCTGGTCAACCTGCAACTGGCGCAGCTCAATCTCACCCAGGGCTGGGTGAAGGTGCGCGGCAAGGGCAACAGGGAGCGTCTCGTGCCGCTGGGCGAGGAGGCGCTGGACTGGCTGGAACGCTACCTCGCCACGGCGCGCGTGGACCTGCTACGCGGCCGCGACTGCGAGGCGGTGTTTCCTTCCAACCGTGGCCGTGCCATGACGCGCCAGGCCTTCTGGCAGATCATCAAGCGTCACGCGCGGCAGGCCGGTATCGCCACGGCCATTTCCCCCCACACCCTGCGCCATGCCTTCGCCACCCACCTCGTCAACCATGGCGCCGATCTGCGCGTGGTGCAGATGTTGCTGGGCCACAGCAGCCTGTCCACCACGCAGATCTATACCCACGTGGCGCGCGCACGCCTGCAGCGGTTCCATGCCCGCCATCATCCGCGGGCTTAGTCGTATCTCGCTCGCATGGCTTAGCCGGAACGGGCTCTGAACATCCGCGCCGGCAGGTGTATACTTTCCGGCAAGACCAAAGGCGGAACCGACAGAACACTCGCACAGGGGGCAAGGGATGGCGCGACCCAACGTACTCTTCCTGGTTCACGGCGTCGGCGAACAGCGGGGCGGCTGGAGCCAGTTGCCGAAAACGACGCTGCGCAAGGCCGCCGCCAGCTACGACTGTTTTCCCGACACGCCCGACCCGTTGGAAAACGAAATCGAGTTCGTCGAGATCCGCTACGACGACATCTTCGATCTCATCCTCGAGCGCTTCGAGGGCCTCACTGAACAGTTCAGGCGCGTCGACCCGGCGCTGATACCCTCGCAGTTGCAGGCCATCCTGGATACGCTCGGCGATCTCGACAACGTCGGGGCGAAGTACGCCGGCGACGTGTTGCTCTACAGGCTGAAACTGGTCTCCACCACGGTGTTGCTGCGGGTGATGAAACAGATCACCGAAGCGGTGGCACGCATCGGGCTGGTTCGCGACGGCCAGCCGATCAGGTACGGCATTCTGGGTCATTCCCTGGGAACCACGGTGGTGCACGATGCCCTGCACCTGCTGGCCACGCAGCCGGTGGTGGCCAGTAATACGATCCTGGCGGATCTGCGCCAGTCCCTGCCCGAGCTGGCCGAGGAGTACGTGCAGGACTTTGGACTCAACCCCTTCAGTGCCCCGAACTTCCAGTTTGAGGCCATCTACATGGTCTCCAATACCAGCCGCCTGTTGCACACCACCGAGGTCGGGCCCTACGGATCCATGGTGCGGCCCTTCAACCCGGGCACGAGGCAGGGCGTGTGTGCCAGTTTCTATAACATCGATCACCGCTGGGATCCCATCAGCAAGGTGAGGCCCTTCCGCCTTGCCGATGCCTGGGGCGGGCATACGGTGGATGCCACGCAGGTGGAGGTGGAACATGTCTACCAGGCAAACGTGCATGCCCTCGACCACTACCTGCTCAACCCCAGGGTGCACGGGGCGATCTTCGGGCATCTTGCCGAAAGTTTCGATTTCGATGCCTGGGACGAAGCCGATGCGCGCGTGGAAAGCGACACTTTCCCGCGCTGGGGACCGGGCTTCGAACCGGAGGCGAAAAAGCGCGAGCTGGAAGACGAGCTTACGGAAAAACTGCGCGCGGCCATTGGCGAAGAGAGAATCGAGAAGGTGCAGGAGTTTCTGGTGGCCTTGAAGGAATCGAAGGGAGACTGAGGCATGGAAAGCATGACCAGGGGGACGTCGTACCGTACGCTGAGCGTGGTACTGCTACTGATGTTCCTCGCGCCCGCATACGCGGGAGTCAAACCGTGGTGCAAGAAAGAGGGTAATCCGACCCATCCCCTGTCACTTGAGGCCATGTCACAGGGGCCGCTGTTTGATCCCGCAGTGCGTCGCGATCCCGACAGGACGGTAGAGGCGGTGTATGCCGCCTGGCGCCGGCAACAGCAGGCCGTCATGGCGGCACGGGGCGAGGATCCGATCCCCGAGGCCGTCGCCTTCGAGGCCATTCTCGAGAGGCTGCGCAATGGTGACCGCAGCCTGTTGAACCGGTTCTATTTCAAGATCGACCGCCAGAAGCGCAGCAACAAGCTGGTGGGCAATGAGTACCCGGGTGGCGAGCTGCATTTCCGTTGTCGTGATGAAAGTCCACGCGAACTGGCGCAGACTAACCCGCAGAAGGCCAATATCGGCTACACCGCGTTTGTGTTGCAGGTGCTTTTCAAACAGCAACTCGAAGCGATGCTTACGCCTTATGCGAAACGGGTATGGAAGCGTGCCGATGCATACGAGGCCTACCTCACCAACGGCCTGCCGATGTGGCCATGGGAGCTGGCCATCAACGGCTGGAGCGAGGATTACGAAGATCTGTTCAAGGGGCCACCGCGCTGGCAGTGGGTGGTGATGCGACCCAGCGCCGGTCTGGAGATCTTCTGGCCCAGTCGCAAGGAGGCCGAGCTGGAAGCCTCGCTGGCCATCGAGCCCATCGGCTTCGTGCGTTACACCGATCTCGAGAACTACCGGGAATGGTGGGGTCTGTCCGCGCTGGTGACCCTGGGCAGCGCCGACAACGGCGTCGGTCTCGGCGGACTCATCCGCTACAACAACTATGCCCTCGGCATCGTCCGACGCGAGGACATCGACGAGGCCTACGTCTTCCTCAGCTTCGACCTCTACGAGCAGGTGCGCGAGACCCGCGTGCGCGTGGACGAGGCCAGGGCGAAGCTCTCGCAACTGAAAGCGCAATGGGCGCGGAATGATTGAAGTGCTGTTTCCGGTCCATTTTCCTCTCGTTGATGGTTGATGTGCAGGTTCCATCCCGGACAGATTCTGAGGCCGGTAAGCCGCCGAAAGATCCGTGACGCAGTCCATATCATGGACTGCATAATTTCATCCTGAATATAAAGTATGTGCTCAATGTGCAAAAGCACATTGATTGTCGCGGGTTTGATATGTCTAAATCTGCGTCACACGGGGGTGTTTGTGAGTGGAAGTGTCAGGAGCGGAGACCGGACTGCGGTAGCGTATATCATCGATAGCATCAGTTCCGCCGGAGCGCAGACGCACATGATCAATTTGCTCAGGCATATTGATTTTGAGCGGTTTGATGTGTCATTGATCTGCACAAGCGAAAAAGGCAAGCGGTTTTTTCTTCTGGAAGACCTGCCTTTGCACGTGCTTGTCTGCGATCTTCACAATCTGATGAGCCCGCTGAAAACGTTGCGCGCCGTGTTGCGTATCCGCAAGTTCCTCAAGGCGCATGGCGTGCGCGTCATCCATGCTTATATGTTCAACCCCAATATGCTTGCGGCGCTCGTCAAGCTCACCATGCCGGGCTTGAGGCTGATTACGACGCGCAGGGACATGGGGTACTGGCATGGCCCACATCACTGGGCGGCATGGAAGCTTGTCAATCGTATTACTCACAGGGTGATTGCAGTCAGTGAAGAGGTTAAGGCGCAAAGCATGAAAATGGAGTGTCTTGCGGAGGAGAAGATTGTTGCGATCCCAAACGGACTCGACGTGGCGGCCTACGATCCGGACAGTACGGAGATCGCCAAAGATTTGCGCCATTTGCGGGATCGCTTCGTGGTCGGCATTCTGGCCATGATTCGTCCCGAGAAACGTCATGATCTATTCATCGAGGCGGCACGCCTGATCGGTGATCGGATTTCCGACATTCACTACCTGGTGGTGGGGCCTGGATACCCCGATGTGGTTGAACGGGTCAAGCAACAGGTCGCTCAGGCCGGCTTGTCGGAGCGATTCACCTTCACCGGCGACAGGCGCGACATCGCGCAGGTTCTGAAGGCGTTTGATGTTTCGGTGCTGTGTTCAGATACCGAAGGCATGTCCAATACACTGCTGGAATCCATTGCCATGGGTCGGGTAGTGGTTGCTACCAGGGTCGGTGGAAACCCGGAAGTCATCAGGCACGAGGACAACGGCCTGTTGGTGTCGGCGGGCAAGGCCGACGAGCTGGCCGCGGCAATTCTCCGCTTGCATGATGATCGCGAGTTGAGGTCGCGCCTCGTCGCGCGCGCGAGGCAGACGGCGCTTGAGAAATATGATGTCCATGCCATGGTGAAGCGGATCTGCGCCGTTTATTCAGGGGTGGTGTGAGCATGATGGAATGCGAACTGAGTGCGGTTTGGCCCATTGGCGGGTCTGAGAGCTTGATGTATGTGCTCAAGTCGTTTATCAAGCGTGTCATCTATACGCTTTTCCCCCTGGGCTTGCGCAAACAACTGGCTGTCTGGATCAACCGTCAGAAGTGGTTGAGCAAGCATGCCCGCGCATGGTGGCCTCATGCCTTGTTGCGGGATCTCGCGCATGACGATCCCGACGCATTTCACAAGTTTCAATGGAAACATCACCTGGGCTATGCACGTTCCTACGATATCGCATCTCGCTTCGGATTCGAAAACTTCAACGAGACTCGCAAACTGCTTTTCACCGAACTGCCGGGCCGCTTCCGCGAATTGGGCATCGACCCGGACCGCGATGTGAACTCGGTACTGGATGTGGGCTGCTCGCTTGGCTATCACCTGCGATACATGGAAACCAACCTGTTTCGCGCTGCGGAACGCCTGGCCGGCCTGGACATCGATGTGAAGGCCATCGAGCAAGGGCAGCGTTACCTGGCGGAGCTGGGCTCGCGAGTGTGCCTGCGCAGCGGCGATATCGTGGATCTCGAGTTGCTTACCGGACATGATCGTTTCGACGTGATCTTCTGCTGCGGTACGCTGCTGTACCTCGAAGAACGTTCCGCAGCCGAACTGGTGGTGAAGATGCTCGAACACGCCGACAAGGTGCTGGTGCTGTCCGGCCTGGCCTGGTCGGATTGCGACAATCGCGAGCTGCCCCATTCCATGCTGCGCCACCACGACCATACCTGGTACCACAACCTCGATGCCATGGTCGAACAGGCAGGGGGCGAGATCCTCTACCGGCGTTGCGAGCACGGTACCGTGGTGGACGGCAATACCATTTACTTTCTTTATGCGCGTCGGGCGAAGACAAGCCCCGGCTGAGGCGACCTGTTCCCGGTTTGTCAGTAAACGCTAATGTACTGATAAAACTGCTTGTAAATGAGAATTACAATCATTAACATTAGGGTCTGGATCAACGAGTATGAGGGCAGTCCCGGTGAGAAAATGCTTGGCAGCGCTGTTGGTGGTCTTCTCGGCCCAGGTCAGTGCGGCGGTGGATGCCGGTCGGGTTCTGCAACTCATTGATTATATTGGTGTTGACTACCCCGCCGCGGTCCAGGATGGCAAGGTGGTCAGCGAGGCGGAGTACGCCGAGATGCGCGAGTTCGCGGCCAACGTGGTCAGCAAGGCCGATGAACTGGATGCCGCCAACCCCGGGCTGGGGCTGCGTGCCCCGGCACTGGAACTCCAGCAGGCCATTGCCCAACGCGCCGGGGCCGAGCGCGTCGCCGCCCTTACCGCCGCCATGCGCCAGCGCATGGTCGCCACCCTCAGGCTCGACGTGGTGCCCCGCGCCGTCCCCGATCTGAAACGCGCCCGGGCGCTGTACCTGGAAAACTGTGCCGCCTGCCACGGCGAGAGCGGCCGGGGCGACGGGCCCCTGGCCCGGGGCATGGAGCCTCCTCCTATCGATTTTCACGATCTCGCCCGCTACAACGATCGCACCCTCTACGGCCTCTACAGCACCATCGGCCTGGGTGTCGAAGGCACCGCCATGCCGGCCTACGGCGCGAAGTTCACCGAGGCCGAGCGCTGGGCGCTGGCCTTCTACGTCGGCCAGCTGGCCGCCACCCCCGAGATGCGCACGCAGGGCGCCGCCCTGTGGCCCGCCGAGGGCGACCTCGCCGCGCTGGGCAAGCTGCCGGCGCTCACTACCCTGACACCGAAGGAGGCCGCGCAGCGTTTTGGTCCCGAGGGCGGGGCGCTGATGGCGTACCTGCGCAGCCGGCCCGAGGTGCTGTTCGACCACGGCCCCGCGCCGCTGACCTTCGCCCGGGATACCATCGCGAAGAGTCTTGAGACCTACACGGCCGGCGACCGCGAGGGCGCCTACCGGCAGGCCCTGTCGGCCTACCTCGACGGCTTCGAGCTGGCCGAGGCCAGCGTCGCCGCGGTGGACCGTCAGCTCAAACTGGATGTGGAGATGGCCATGACCAGCTACCGCGAGCTCATCAAGCGCGGCGCTCCCGTGGAAGCGGTGGAACAGCAGGCCGCCAGTGTGCAATCCCTGCTCGCGCGCAGCACCGACATTCTTGCCACCCGCAGTCTCTCCAGCACCGAGGCCTTCAGTGGCGCGCTGGTGATCCTGCTGCGTGAAGGGCTCGAGGCCCTGCTGGTCATCGCGGCGCTGGCGGCCTTCCTCATCAAGACCGAACGCCGCGACGCCATGCGCTACCTGCACATCGGCTGGGTTGGCGCCCTTCTGCTGGGCGGCTTCACCTGGTATGCCTCCCAGTACCTCGTGAGTTTCAGTGGCGCGAGCCGCGAGATCACCGAGGGCATGGCGGCACTCATCGCCATGGCGGTGCTGTTCTGGGTGGGCTTCTGGCTGCACAGCAAGACCAGCGCGCAGCAGTGGAAGCGTTTCATCGAAGGCTCCATTCACAAGGCGCTCAGTACCGGTACCCTGTGGGGCATCGCCGGGCTGTCCTTCATCGCCGTCTACCGGGAGGTCTTCGAGACCATCCTCTTCTACCAGGCCATGTGGGTGCAGGCCGACGAGACCGCGCGCGGTTCGTTGCTCACCGGCATGGGCACTGCCGTCGGCATACTGGTCGTGCTCGCCTGGGCCATCCTGCGCTACAGCGCGCGCCTGCCCCTGCGCCAGTTCTTCGCCGTGACCAGCGTGTTCATGTTCGTGCTGGCCTTCATCTTCGCCGGCAAGGGCATCGCCGCCCTGCAGGAAGCCGGCATGCTCTCCCTCGACCCGGTGAGTTTCCCGCGCATCGACTTCCTCGGCGTCTATCCCAGCCTTCAGGGCCTCGGCCTGCAACTGGCGCTGATCATCCTCGCTGTACTCATCTACTTCGGCTTCAGCCGCAAGCAGGCCAGCAGCTGACCTCTCTAACCACAGAGATCACAGAGCACACAGAGGAATTCTACCTCGTCACTTCGCCATTGGACCCACCACTCTCGGATTACCCGCTCACCAATCCCGAAGGCATTGGCTATACTTCCTGATAGAAGTAGCAGCCATCCACCTCGAACCGTGTCACATGCCAAACAGTGTTGCAGGGAGGGCACAGGGCAAGCCACGTTTTTACCCCCTGATCACAACTGAATCGCATGGTCTGTGTTTGGCGTGGTCGTTGGCTGTCCCCCTGCTGCGCATTACCCGGCCCGTACTGTATTACCTTCAGTATATAGGGGAGTACCACCATGAAAGGCTGTAGCAGATTTGCCGGTTTGCTGGTTCTGCCAGTGCTGTTCCTGCTGCAATCCTGCACGGAGGCCGTCATTCTTTCCCCCGTGGCGGCCACCTATGCGGAAAGCGCCACCCCCAGGGAGCTGGCGGTTCCCGCCGAGGCCGTGCCGGCACTGGATCCCGAAGCGGCGCGCCTGATCTACTACCGTCCGCAAAAGCTGCTGGGTTTGCTGGCCGAGGTCACGGTCCGGCTGACGCCGGGTGATCCTGGCGTCGCCACCCTGTCCTACCGCCTCAGGCCGGGAAACTTTTTCATCGTCGATACCTGGCAGTTGAACGTGACACAGCACCTCGTGCAGAAAGGTTACGATACGCCGGTGGACAGTCGTCTTTTACAACTTGAAAAGGGCAGGGTTTACATGTTCAGGCTTGGGCTGAAGCCAACCCATACCTACCTGAAGCCTGTCTCACCTGAGCAGGCGGTTAGCGATGGCCTGGGTAAACTGTTATATGATGGCTATATGGTTATAGGCCCGCAAGGGGAAGGCGTGACTGAGATTTCTGTTCCACGCTAACAAGAATCATGGTCTGAATCATTGAGGACAGGACAGGGTGATTGGAAAACGCTGGATTGTTGTTTTGGCAGTCGTATTGATCCTGTCATTCGGCGGCCTGTTTTTTCCACAAGCATACCGATACAAGGCGCTCAAGGTGCTAAATACGTGTTCCGAATACCCGATCACCCTGGAATAACCGGATTGCCTCGTTTGCCTGTCTCTCTCCGGGGCAAGGTTTACGGACACGCGGTACATACGTCCCTGTACGCTCGACAGCCGCTTCC
>JALTLF010000100.1 GCA_027005735.1 Chromatiales bacterium
TCGGACAAGCTGCCACGGCAGGATATGGCCGTAACCCCTTGATTTTATGGCGCTCCCAAGGGGTTTCGAACCCCTGTTGCCGGCGTGAGAGGCCGGAGTCCTGGGCCACTAGACGATGGGAGCGGAACGCTCGGCCATGGGGCGAGCGAGGTGGTATTATACTGACTCAACATCGAGGAACAAGCCGCCCGCCGACAGGACGCCCGCCATCGACACGCCGCCAATAATAATCCCGCGCGACCAGCACAACATTTCCCGCGCCAACATCAGCGAACACGCCCTCAAGGTCCTCTACCGCCTGCACAAGGCGGGCTACGCGGCCTACCTGGTGGGCGGCGGCGTGCGCGACCTGCTGCTGGGCCGCCACCCCAAGGACTTCGATATCGCCACCGACGCCCGTCCCGAGGAGGTGCGGCGCCTGTTCCGCAACTGCCGTCTCATCGGCCGCCGCTTCCGCCTCGCCCACATCCACTTCGGCCGCGAGATCATCGAGGTGGCCACCTTCCGCGGGCAGCCCCAGGACGAGGACAGCGAGGAGGTGGCCAACGCCAACGGCGAGGGCATGCTGGTGCGCGACAACGTCTATGGCGACCTGGAGAGCGATGCCTGGCGGCGGGACTTCACCGTCAACGCCCTGTACTACAACATCGCCGATTTCTCGGTGGTGGACTACACCGGCGGGCTTGAGGACCTGCGCGAGGGCGTGCTGCGCATGATCGGCGAGCCGGCGGTGCGCTTCGCCGAGGACCCGGTGCGCATGCTGCGCGCGGTGCGCTTCGCCGCCAAGCTGGAGTTCCGCATCCCCGCCGAGTTGGGCGAGGCCATCCGCGCCGAGGCCCCGCGCATGGGCAGCGTGCCGCCGGCGCGCCTGTTCGACGAGGTGCTGAAACTCTTTCTCTCCGGCCACGCCCAGCGCACCCTGGAGCTGCTGCGGGAATACCAGCTCTTCGGCCACCTCTTTCCCCTCACCGAGGAGATGCTGGAGGACAACGATCCCTTCGCCCTGCCCATGATCCGCCAGGCCATGGTCAACACCGACGCGCGCATCATGGCGGACCGGCCGGTGACGCCGTATTTCCTCTATGCCGTGCTGCTGTGGCCGCCGGTGCGCGAGGCCGCCGCGCGCTACCGCGAGGAGGGCCACAGCGCCCTGCAGGCCATGCACCACGCCGCCGACGAGGTGCTGGCCCGGCAGCGCGACCACATCACCATCCCGCGGCGCATCCAGAACCCCATCAAGGACATCTGGTTCGGCCAGTGGCGCCTGGAGAACCGCCGCGGCAAGCGCCCGCTGGTATTCGCCGAGCACCCGCGCTTCCGCGCCGCCTACGACTTCCTGCTGCTGCGCTGCGACGTGGGCGAGGTCGATCCCGAGGCCTGCCAGTGGTGGACCGAGTTCCAGGAGAAGGACGACGAGGGCCGCCGCGAGATGTGCAACCTGCTCAAGCGCGACCGCGCGCCGCGCAAGCGCCGTCGCCGCCGCAAGCCGCGGGGGCAGGGCGCCGCCACAGAATGAGCGCCGCTTCGTCGCCCGTGCAGGTTTACGTGGGTATCGGCAGCAACCTCGACGATCCCCGCGCCCAGGTGACCCGCGCCATCGCCGCCCTGCGCGGGCTGGCCATGGACGACAGCTTCCGCGTCTCGCCCCTCTACCGCAGCCCGGCCCTGCCGAGCGAGGTGGCGGACCAGCCCGATTTCATCAACGCCGTGGCGGGTTTTGTCACCCGCCTGTCGCCGGCGGCGCTGCTCGCGCGCCTGCAGGCACTGGAGGCCGCCCAGGGGCGGGTGCGCGACGGTACCCGCTGGGGCCCCCGCCCGCTGGATCTGGACATCCTGCTCTACGGCGAGGCCGAGATGGACACCCCGGCCCTGCGCATTCCCCACCCGGGGCTAGGTGAGCGGGCCTTCGTCCTGTATCCTCTGTACGACATCGCCCCCGGGCTGCGCCTGCCCGATGGCCGCGCGCTGGCGGCACTGGTGGCCGCGTGCGACGCGGCGGGGCTGGAGAAACTGGAAGGAACATGAGTTCGGCGATACCGGAACCCGCACCGGGATTTATAGTAGTCGAGGGTCCCATCGGCGTGGGCAAGACCACGCTGGCGCGGCGCCTCGCCGAGAGTTTCGGCTCGGAGCTGCTGCTCGAGGGCGCGGACGAGAACCCCTTCCTCGAGCGCTTCTACCGCGACCCGCGCAGCGCCGCCCTGCAGACGCAGCTGTTCTTCCTCTTCCAGCGGGCACAACAGATAAAGGAATTGCGCCAGAACGACCTCTTCCAGCCGGTGCGCGTGGCGGACTTCATCATGGAAAAGGACCGTCTGTTCGCCCAGCTGACCCTCGACGAGGAGGAATTCAAGCTCTACGAGCAGGTCTATGCACACGTCACCCTCGACACGCCCACGCCCGACCTGGTGATTTATCTCCAGGCGCCGGTGGACGTGCTGCAGAAACGGGTGGCCAAGCGCGGGCGCCAGTACGAGCGCTTCATGGAGCGCGACTACCTCGAGCGCCTGGCGGAGAGTTACACGCGGTTCTTCTACGATTACAGCGACGCGCCGCTGCTCATCGTCAACGCCGCCGAGATCGATTTCGCCAGCAACGAGGCGGACTACCGGATGCTGCTCGAGCAGGTGAAAAAGACCCGCCGCGGGCGGCATTACTTCAACCCCACGCCGCTGGCGGTGTGAGGCAGGGGACACGGCCATGAGTACCACGCCCATCGACAACAACAGTCGCGCGCCGGTGACGGTGCGCACCCTGCGCCACATGAAGGAGGAGGGCGAGAAGATCGCCATGCTCACCGCCTACGACGCGAGCTTCGCCCACGTGCTCGCCGAGGCCGGCGTGGATATCGTGCTGGTGGGTGACTCCCTGGGCATGGTGGTGCAGGGCCACGACACCACCGTGCCGGTGAGGGTGGACGACATGGTCTATCACACCCGCTGCGTGGCGGCGCGCGCCGGCCATATGCTGATCATGGCCGACATGCCCTTCATGAGCTTCCGCGATCCCGTCCATGCGCTGGACAATGCCACGCGCCTGATGCAGGAGGGCGGCGCGCACATGGTCAAGCTCGAAGGCGCGGTCACCGAGGTGGTGGCGGCGCTGGCGGGGCAGGGGATCCCGGTGTGCGGCCACCTCGGCCTGCAACCCCAGTCCATCCACAAGCTCGGCGGCTACCGCGTGCAGGGACGCGACAGCGAGGCCGCCGCGGCCATGCGCGAGGACGCCCTGCGCATGCAGGACGCCGGCGCGGACATGATCCTGCTCGAATGCGTGCCGGTGGACGTGGCGCGCGAGATCAGCGAGGAACTCGCCGTGCCCACCATCGGCATTGGCGCCGGGCCCCACTGCGACGGCCAGGTGCTGGTGCTCCAGGACCTGCTCGGCATCACCCCCGGGCGGCGGCCGCGCTTCGCGCAGGATTTTCTCAGCGAAAGTACCGAGCCCGGCGGCATCCCCGCCGCCATCGCCCGCTACGTCACGGCGGTCAAGGAAGGGCGCTTCCCCGACGCGCGTCACAGTTTCGAATAGAACCAGTGGCGAGGTTCGAGGGACGAGGATCTGATCCCCGCCCCCTGTCCCCCGCCCGGGTGGGCGGGGGGACCGATTTTTCGGGACTCGTACCGTCATTCCCGCGCAGGCTTGTAATATCAGTTCCCTCTCCCTCTGGGACCTCGGTGCCCCGAAGGGACAGGGGGAAATACTGGGCCTGGTAAAACGGTTCCCTCTCCCTGAGGGGGAAGGGACCGATATAGCGAACCTCGCATTTCATTCCCCTCTCCCTTCGGGAGAGGGCCAGGGTGAGGGGATCAAAATCCTCGCCCCTGATTTTCCACCGTCGTTCCCGCGCAGGCGGGAATCCATCTCCCCCTCGCCGATCCCATGCCGTAAACTTGCCCCCATGCAGATCATCCATCACATCGATGCCATGTCGGCGCTCGGTGCGCAGTGGCGGGCAGCGGGGGAGAGCAGCGCCTTCGTGCCCACCATGGGCAATCTCCACGAGGGGCACCTGTCGCTGGTGCGCCAGGCGCGGGGACTGGCCGAGCACGTGGTGGTGAGCATCTTCGTCAATCCCCTGCAGTTCGATCGCGCCGCGGATCTGGATGCCTACCCGCGCACTCTGGAAGACGACCTCGCCGCCCTGCGCGCCGAGGGGGTGGACGCGGTGTTCGTGCCCGACGAGGCGGAGATGTACCCGCAGGGGCGCGAGGCCGAGCCGGTGCTGGAAGTACCGGGGCTTGAAGCGCTGATGAACACCCTGGAAGGAGAGCGGCGCCCGGGGCATTTCCCCGGCGTGGTGACGGTGGTGAAGAAACTCTTTGACATCGTCGCGCCGGACGTGGCGGTCTTCGGCGAGAAGGACTTCCAGCAGCTGCGCGTCATCCAGGCCATGGTGGCGGCGCTGGGCTTGCCAGTTCGCATCGTCGCGGGCGAGACCCGCCGCGAGGACGACGGCCTGGCCATGAGCTCGCGTAACAACTACCTTGGCGAGGCCGAGCGGGCCCGGGCGGGGACCCTCTACGCCACCCTCGAGGGCCTGCGCGGGCGCATCCGTGGGGCGGCGCCGACCGCGTACCCGGCCCTGTGCGCCGAGGCTGAGCGGACGCTGGCGGCGGCCGGTTTTCGCCCGGAATACGTGGTGGTGCGGCGCGGCGCGGATCTCGCCCCGCCCGGGGAAGGGGACGACGACCTGCGGATCCTCGCCGCCGCGTGGCTCGGGCCCGCGCGGCTCATCGACAATATAAAGGTATAGGGGCTACGCCCCGGCGCGGCTCTTGGTGTATAATCAATGGTCTAAGTTATCAGTGACTTACAGGACGATCCATGCAGCTGACCCTTCTCAAGGCCAAACTCCATCGCGCCCATGTGACCCATTCCGAGCTGGAATACGAGGGCTCTTGCGCCATCGATGGCTCGCTGCTGGAGGCCGCCGGTATTCACGAATACGAGCAGATCGAGATCTATAACATTACGAATGGTGAGCGTTTTACCACCTACGCCATTCGGGCCGAGGACGGCTCCGGCGTGGTGTCGGTCAACGGTGCCGCCGCCCACAAGGCCGATCCCGGCGACATCATCATCATCTGTGCCTACGCCCGCCTCAACCAGCAGGAAGTGGCCAGCTTCAAACCCACGCTGGTCTATCTCGACGAATCCAACCGCATTACCCACACCCGCAATACAATACCTGTTCAAGTTGCGTAACACGCAACTATTGAGTTACTAGTGGCGAGGTTCGAGGGCTGGGGATTTCGATCCCCGCCCCCTGTCCCCCGCCCTGAGGGCGGGGGGACCGCTATTTCGAGATCCGCGCAGTGATTTCCGCGCGAAGGTGACGACAAAACACCAAGACCTGAATGACGGTCCCTTCCCCCACAGGGGGAAGGACAGGATGAGGGGTTCAGATACAGGGGTTTTCTGCTGAGGCCGGATTTTGATCCCCGCCCCCTGTCCCCCGCCCTGAGGGCGGGGGGACCGCTTTTTCGAGAACCGTGCAGTGGTTTCCGCGCGAAGCTGACGACAGAACACGAAGACCTGAATGACGGTCCCTTCCCCCACAGGGGGAAGGACAGGATGAGGGGATCAGATACAGGGGTTTTCTGCTGAGGCCAGCTTTTGATCCCCGTCCCCTGTCCCCCGCCCTGAGGGCGGGGGGACCGCTATTTCGAGATCCGTGCAGTATTACCGGCTTCCGTTTCACAGTCCCTGGAATGACGCTGTTCGGTCCTGGCGACACGTCGCGTCCTTTGCGGTCGGCGCGAGGTTTTCTCCACTCGCCGCCGGCACCTGATATTTACCCCGTGTTCCGCATGCCCGCGGCGATGGCGTTGATGGAGCGCAGCAGGGGGTCGAGCCACTTCTGGCGTTCTTCCTCCGAGGCGGATTCGTCGCGATAGTGGCGCAGGAGGTGGAGCTGGATCTGGTTTAAGGGGTCCAGGTAGGGGTTGCGGCGGATGAGCGACAGGGCCAGTTGCGGGGTTTCTTCCATGAGGTAGTGGAGCCGGGCCACTTCCAGCACGTTGGGCACGGCGCGCTGGTATTCGGCATTGATGAGGCCGAAGATGCGCTCGCCCACTTCGGGGTCTTCGCACAGGCTGGCATAGGTGCGCGCGATGTTCATGTCGGCCTTTTGCAGGGCCATCTGCATGTTGGACAGCAGGGCGCGGAAAAAGGGCCAGTCGCGGTACATCTGCTGCATGCGTTGCAGACATTCGGGTTTCTGTTCGCACCAGAATTCCAGTGCCGAGCCGACGCCGTACCAGGCGGGCAGGGTGTGGCGCGACTGCGCCCAGCCGAAGACCCAGGCGATGGCGCGCACGGAGCCCTTGGAGCGGTCCGATTTCTTGCGGTGCGAGGGTCGCGAGCCGATGTTGAGCAGGCCGATCTCGGTCACGGGCGTGGCCTCGTAGAAGTAGTCGAGGAAGCCGTCGGTGCCATCGGTCAGGTCCCGGTAGGCCTTTTCGCCTTCCTCGGCGAGGTGCGACATGATCTCGTGGAACTCCGGCTTGTCCGCCGGTACCGGGCGGATGAGCCCCACGCTGGCCTTCATAAGGCCGGTGACGCCCATGCTCAGCTCGTAGGTGGCGGTCTCGGCGTTGCTGTACTTGTAGGACAGCACCTCGCCCTGTTCGGTGAACTTGATTTCCCCCTCAACGGTGCCGGCCGGTTGCGAGAGGATGGCCTCGTGGGTAGGGCCGCCGCCGCGGCCGATAGTGCCGCCGCGGCCATGGAACAGGCGGCACTGGATGCCGCGCGCGCGGGTGAGCGCGGTGATGCGCTGCTGCGCCTGGTAGAGGCTCCAGGCCGAGGCGAGGATGCCGCCGTCCTTGCAGGAGTCGGAGTAGCCGAGCATGACTTCCTGCAGATTGCCCGAGGCCCTGAGCAGGGCCATGTAGGTCTCGTTGTCCAGCAGTTGCGACATCACCGGCTCGATGTGGGTGAGATCCTCGATGGTCTCGAACAGCGGCGAGATGCGGATGTGGCAGAACCATTCGCCGTCCTTCCTGCCGGCCAGGCCCTTGAGCCAGGCGAGGTACATGACTTCCATGACATGGCTGGCGGCATGGGTCATGGAGATGACGTAGGTGCCGAAGGCCTCCGGGCTGATCTCCTCGCGCATCTCGGCCATGACGCCGAAGACCTCGAGGGTCTCCCGCGTCATGTCGGGCAGGTCGCTGGTGTCCAGTTGCGGCGGCGGCTCGGCGAGGCACTTCGCCAGCGTGTCGATGCGCTCCGCCTCGGTGAGCGCCGCGTAGTCGATGCCGTGGAGCTTGCGGAGCACGTCGGCCACGGTGTCGGAGTGCACCGTGGACTCCTGGCGGATGTCCAGGTGCGCGAGGTAGAAGCCGAAGCTCTCCACCAGGCGAATGAGATCCTGCAGCTCGCCATCGGCGACAATGCCGTCGCCGTGGCTGACCAGCGAGTTGCGGATGAGGTACAGGTCGTTGAGGAAGGCCGCTTCGTCGGCGTAGGCGTGCAGGGCCTTGTGCGTGCTGCCCTCCAGGCGCGCTTCCATGGCGGCAAGGTTCTCGCTGAGGCGGTAGCGCATGAAGGTCAGCTTGCGCCGGTAGGGTTCCTGGATGAACAGCTGCGGGTTGTCGCCCAGTGCCTGCGGGATGGTGGCGACATCCTGTTGCAGGCTGTCGCTGAAGCCGCGGGTGGGCGTGATCAGCTGCGAGCTGTGCGTCAGGCAGTGGCGCAGGCCGTCCACGCGACGCAGGTATTCCCGCAATACCTCGCGCGCCTGCATGCGCAGGGTGGTGCGCGTGGTCTCGGGCTTGACGTTGGGGTTGCCGTCGCGGTCACCGCCCATCCAGGAACCGAAGTGGATGGTGCTCGGCACGGTGATGCCGGCGGACTCGCCATAGACACGGCGCACGGCCTTTTCCATGTAGCGGTAGGTCTGCGGCACGGCCTCGAAGAGGCACTCGCGGAAGTAGTACAGGCCGTTCTTGACCTCGGCGAGGACATTGGGGCGCTGCACGCGCACCTCGTTGGTCTTGTAGAGGATCTGGATATGGCGCTCCAGCTCGGTGTGCAGATCCTCGCGCTCGATGCGGCCGAGGCCGGGCTCGTTGAGCTTCTCGCTGATGACGAAGATGCGCCGCTGGGCCTCCATGATGGTGCGGCGCTTGGCCTCGGTGGGATGGGCGGTCATCACCGGGATGTAGCGCACCCGGTTGAGCAGGGTCTGGAGCTGCGCGGCGTCCACCCCCTGTTCGTGGAATTCGCGCAGGGTGGCGTCGAAGGAACCGGTCCAGAGCTTGCCGCTCTTGCGCACCTCGCGGCGGCGCTGGCGGTGCAGGAAGGCCTCCTCGGCAATGTTCACGAGGCTGAAATAGATGCTGAAGGCGCGCACCACGTGGGACAGGGTGGCCGGGTCGAGGCTCTCCACCAGCTTGTCCAGGCGGCGGCGTTTCTTCGGGTCCTCCTGCTTGCGCAGGCTGATGTGGCCCTTGCGCAGCGCCTCCACGGCGGCAAACACCCGCTCGCCGGCGTGCTCGCGCAGGATGCGGCCGAGGATGTTGCCGAACAGCTTGACCCGCGACCGCAACTGCTTGTCGTTGACGGGGTAGGGGGTCTGCGGCCCCCGCTCGGCGGGGTTCAGGGGTGTGACATCGGCGCTCATGAACGGCTCGGGCTCGATACGGGTTCAAAGGGCCGCCAATTATACCCGAGGCGGACGGCCTTGTGTGCCTTGACAGGGCCGTTTCGGGGTGCCAGCGGCGCGCTGGCCCGGCCCTGGTCCGCACCGTATCGGGGCATGCCCCTCGCCAATCCGCCCGGGGGCGTGGTAAATTGACGGCCCACCCCCAGGGAACGGCACGGCATGTCACGACTCACCGAGTTACCCGTCTGGAAACAGCTCAAGGCCCGGCGCGCGCAGATGGAAGACGTCCACATGCGCGAGCTGTTCGCGCAGGACCCGCAGCGTTTCGCGCGCTTCTCGCTGGAGTTCCGCGACATCCTGTTCGATTTTTCCAGGAACCGCATCACCGGGGAGATCCTAGACCTGCTCTACCAGCTCGCCCGCGACACCGGCGTGCCGGAGTACATCGAGAAGATGTTCGGGGGCGAGCACATCAACCACACCGAGGACCGCGCGGTGCTGCACGTCGCCCTGCGCGACCAGTCCGGGCGCGCCATCAAGGACGCCGGCCGCAACGTCATGCCCGAGGTGCGCGCCGAGCTGCGCAGGATCCGCGAATTCAGCGAGGCGATACGCACCCGCCGCTGGCGCGGCTACACCGGCCAGCCCATTACCGACGTGGTCAATCTCGGCGTTGGCGGCTCCGATCTCGGCCCGGTGATGGCCACCGAGGCTCTGCGGCCCTATGCCATTCATGATCTCGGCGTGCACTTCGTTTCCAACGTGGACGAGAGCCACATCACCGACACGCTGGAAAAGCTGAAACCGGAGACCACGCTGTTCATCGTCGTCTCCAAGAGCTTCACCACCCAGGACACCATGGTCAACGCCGAAACCGCGCGCAAGTGGCTGCTGGACGGCCACGGCAACGCCGACATCCTCAGGCAGCACATGGTGGCGGTGACCAGCAACGTCGCGCGTGCCGGCGAGTGCGGCATCCCGGAGGAAAACGTCTTCGCCATGTGGGACTGGGTCGGCGGCCGTTACTCCCTGTGGTCGGCGGTGGGCCTGTCCGTTGCCATCGCCGTGGGCATGGAGCACTTCGAAGACATGCTCGCCGGCGCCCATGCCATGGACGAGCATTTCCGCAACGCGCCCTTCGAGGAAAACCTGCCAGTGACGCTGGCCATGCTGGGGATCTGGTACGTCAACTTCTTCGGCGCCGAGTCCTGCGCCATCCTGCCCTATGACCAGCACCTGCACCGCCTGCCGGCCTACCTGCAACAACTGGAGATGGAGAGTAACGGCAAGCGCGTGGACCGCGACGGGCGAGTGGTGGACTACCACACCTGCCCGGTGATCTTCGGCGAACTGGGCATCACCGGTCAGCACGCCTTCTACCAGCTCCTGCACCAGGGCACGCGCCTGGTGCCGGCGGACTTCATCGCGCCCATCAACAGCTACCAGTGTATCCCGTTGCACCACCGCATCCTCATGTCCAACGTCTTCGCCCAGACCGAGGCGCTCATGCGCGGCAAGACCGAGGACGAGGCGCGCGCCGAACTGGAGGCGGAGGGCCTCTCCGGCACGGAACTGGAGGCCCTGTTGCCCTACAAGGTTTTTCCGGGCAACAAACCGAGCAACACCATTCTCTACCGCACCCTGACCCCCGCCACCCTTGGCGCGCTCATCGCCATGTACGAGCACAAGGTCTTCGTGCAGGGCGTGGTGTGGAACATCAACTCCTTCGACCAGTGGGGCGTGGAACTGGGCAAGCAACTGGCGAAGACCATCCTGCCGGAGCTGGACGCCGACGCGGAAGTCACCAGCCACGACAGCTCCACCAACGGCCTCATCAACCACTACAAGAAGCTGCGCGGGGACTGAGCGACGGGCGCGAGGCAGGGGAAACACCCCTCGCCTTCTCATGCCGGCCGTTTTCCGCGATAATGGCCGCCCTGTCCGTCCACTGGCCGAGTGGTGAAATTGGTAGACACGCGGCACTCAAAATGCCGTGCCTTCGGGCGTGTCGGTTCGAGTCCGACCTCGGCCACCATCAATTCAGGTTCGAGGGGCGAGGATCATATCCCCTCACCCTGTTCCTCTACCCCTTCGGGGCACCGAGGTCCCTGTGGGAGTGGGAACCGTTTTACCAGCCCGGTATTTCTCCCTGTCCCTGCAGGGATAAGATCCTCGAACCTCACTACTCGCCCCTTTCCTGGAGGGGGACCGAATATAATAATATCTGCGTGTGAGTGTAACAGTACGGATATCTAAAACAGCAGTCCCCCCCGCCCTCAGGGCGGGGGACAGGGGGCGGGGATCAGCTTCTCAGCATTCGTTCTCGTCCCTCGTGGCGCGTTCGCCATTTTGCTAACATTGGGCCTCTCTGTTTCAGGCCTGCCCATGCGACGCCAGGATTTCCACTTTCACCTGCCCCCCGAATTGATCGCCCAGCAGCCCGCCGCCGAGCGCGCGGCGAGCCGCATGCTGGTGGTGGATCCCCTTGCCGATACCCTCCACGACGCCGGTTTCGCCGACTTTCCCGCCGAACTCGAGGCGGGCGACGTGCTGGTGATGAATGACACGCGGGTGATCCCGGCGCGGCTGTTCGGCCACAAGGCCACCGGCGGGCGGGTGGAGGTGCTGGTGGAGCGCGTCACCGGCACGCACACCGCGCTGGCCCACGTGCGTGCCAGCAAGTCGCCGCCGCCGGGCAGCCGTCTTGCGCTGGAAGGGGACATCGCCGCCGAGGTTACCGGCCGCAAGGGCGATCTCTTCGCCCTGCGTTTCGAGGGCGGGGAAAAGGTGGTGGATCTGCTGGAGCGTGCCGGGCACATGCCCTTGCCGCCCTATATCACGCGCGCGGACGCCGCCGCGGATCGCCAGCGCTACCAGACGGTGTATGCGCGCCGCGCGGGGGCGGTGGCCGCGCCCACCGCGGGCCTGCACTTCGATGAGCACACCCTGGATGCCCTGCGCGCGAAGGGCGTGGAGCTGGCCTGGGTGACGCTGCATGTGGGTGCCGGCACCTTCCAGCCGGTGCGCGTGGACGACATCCGCGAGCACGTCATGCACAGCGAGTGGCTGGAGGTGGACGCGGCGGCCTGCGCCACGGTCAACGCCGCGCGCGCGGCCGGGCGGCGCATCGTCGCTGTGGGCACCACCAGCGTGCGTTGCCTGGAGAGCGCCGCGCTCGACGGCAAATTGCAGCCCTTCCGGGGCGAGACCGACATCTTCATCTATCCCGGTTACCGCTTTTCCATGGTCGATGCCCTGCTGACCAATTTCCACCTGCCGGAGTCCACCCTGCTCATGCTGGTGTGCGCCATGGGCGGGCAGGCGCGCATGCTGGCGGCCTACCAGCACGCCGTGGCCCAGCGCTACCGCTTTTTCAGTTATGGTGACGCCATGTTCATCCGTAACGTGGCCGGGGACGCGCGCGCATGAAATTCGAGCTGCTGGGGCAGGACGGCCACGCGCGCCGCGGGCGCCTGAATTTCGCCCGTGGCGTGGTGGACACGCCGGCCTTCATGCCCGTGGGGACCTACGGCACGGTCAAGGCGCTCACGCCGGAGGAGGTGGCCGCGAGCGGCGCGCAGATCCTGCTGGGCAACACCTTCCACCTCATGTTGCGGCCCGGCACGGAAATCATCCGCGCCCACGGCGATCTGCACGACTTCATGCACTGGCCGGGGCCCATCCTCACCGACTCCGGCGGCTTCCAGGTATGGAGCCTCGGCCAGCAGCGCAGCGGGCGCGGCGCGCGCCTGGCGAAGATCAGCGAGGAGGGGGTGCGCTTCCAGTCACCGGTGGACGGGCAGCGGGTATTCATGGGACCCGAGGAGTCCATGCAGGTGCAGCACGAGCTGGGCGCGGACATCGTCATGATCTTCGACGAGTGCACGCCGTACCCCGCCAGCGAGGCCGCGGCGCGCGCCTCCATGGAGCTCTCCCTGCGCTGGGCGGCGCGCTCGCGCACGGCCCACCGCCGCCTGCAGGGGGCGGATCCCGCCGCCCTGTTCGGCATCGTGCAGGGGGGCATGTACCCGGAGCTACGCGCGGAATCCCTGGCCGGCCTGGTGGAGCTGGGCTTCGACGGCTATGCCATCGGCGGCCTGTCGGTGGGCGAGCCCAAGGAGGAGATGCTGGCGGTGCTGGACGCCCTCGGCCCGCAAATGCCGGCTGCGGCGCCGCGCTACCTCATGGGCGTGGGCACGCCCGAGGACATGGTGGAGGCGGTGCGCCGTGGCGTGGACATGTTCGACTGCGTGCTGCCCACGCGCAACGCCCGCAACGGCCACCTGTTCACCCGCCACGGCGCGGTGCGCATCCGTCACCGGCGTTACGCCGAGGACACGCGACCGGTGGATCCGGACTGCGACTGCTATACCTGCCGCAACTACAGCCGCGCCTATCTGCGCCACCTGGATCGCAGCGGCGAGATCCTCGGTCCGCGCCTCAACACCATCCACAACCTCCACTACTACCAGCAGATCATGGCCGAGATGCGCGCGGCCATCGCCGCCGGCGGGCTGGCGGACTGGGTGCGGGACTTCTACGCGCAGCGCGAAACGGGGGAATAGACAGGTGCCGCCACCGCAACCTGTGTCATAATACGGCGCCTCACACCACGACATAACCAAGTACAGTACAAGGGTATTCACGTATGGATTTCTTCATCCCCACCGCGCTGGCCGAAGCCCCCGCCGCGGCTCCCCAGCAGGGCGATCCGGGCTCCTTCTTCCTGCTCATGATCGGCATGTTCGTCATCTTCTACTTCCTGCTGATCCGTCCCCAGCAGAAGCGCGCCAAGCAGCACCGCGCCATGGTGGAGGCCCTCGGCAAGGGGGATGAAATCATCACCAGCGGCGGCCTGCTGGGCCGCATCACCGAGGTCGGCGAACAGTACATCACCGTGGAACTGGCCGAGGGCGTGCAGGTCCGCATGCAGCGCAACGCCATCGCTACGGTACTGCCCAAGGGTTCCCTCAAGGCAGCAGAAAAAGAATAGGCAACACTGAAGACTTTCCCGGCGCCCCTGCCCGCGCGGGGCGGGCCGGGCCTGGCAGGGACAGGACATGTTGAACCAGTATCCGGTTTGGAAGTATCTCCTCATTCTCGTCATCGTATTGCTGGGCGGGCTCTATGCCTTGCCCAACTACTACGGTACCGACCCGGCGATCCAGATCGCGCCCCGCCGCCAGGCCGAGGTCAGCGCGGCCTTCCAACAGCAGGTGCGCGGCCTGCTGGAGAGCGCCGGCCTGCAGGCAAAGGCGGTGGAAGGTGACGGAGACGGGCTGCTGCTGCGTTTCGACGATGTCGATCACCAGTTGCAGGCGGCGGAGCTGCTCGACGGCAAGCTCAGGGAAAACTACACCGTGGCGGTCAACCTCGCCTCCGCCTCGCCGGCGTGGCTGGAGGCCTTCGGCGCGCAGCCCATGTATCTCGGCCTCGACCTGCGCGGTGGTCTGCATTTCCTGCTGGAGGTGGATACCTCGGCGGTCATCGAGCGGACCTACCAGGGCTTTCGCCAGGATGCCCGGGAACTGATCAAGTCGAAGAAGCTGGGCCGGCCCCGCATTCGCGTGGAAGGCGGCAAACTGGTGGTGCGTTACAAGCCCGACGAGATCGGTCTGCGCGACGAGGCCCTTGATGCGCTCAAGTCCGGCATCCGCGAACTCGCTTTCGAGACCCGCGACATGCCGGAGGCCCTGACCATCGTCGGCACGGTGCGCGAGAAGGCCCTGCGCGACATCCAGCGCCTCGCCGTGCAGCAGAATATTGCCACCCTGCGTAACCGCGCCAACGAGCTGGGCGTCGCCGAGCCGGTGATCCAGCAGCAGGGCGAGAACCGCATCGTCGTGCAACTGCCGGGTATCCAGGACAGCGCCAAGGCCAAGCGCATCCTCGGCGCCACCGCGACGGTGGAATTCCATCTCGAAGACGTGGAGCACAGCCTCGCCGAGGCAAAGAAGGGACGCGTGCCCTTCGGCTCGCGGATCTATTACGACCGCGAGGGTGTCCAGGCCTACCTGCTGAAGAAGCGCGTCGTCACCACCGGTGAACACATCACCAACGCCAACGCAGGCTTCGACAGCCAGACCGGTTCCCCGGCGGTATTCATCAACCTCGATGCCGCCGGCGGCAATGCCATGAAGCGCACCACCAAGGCCAACCTCAAGAAGCCCATGGCGACGGTCTTCATCGAGTACAAGCCGCAGGGCAAGGGTCCCGACGGCAAGCCGTTGCCGCCGAAGAAGGTGGAATACGTCATCAACAGCGCGGTCATCCAGGGTGTCTTCAGTCGCCGTTTCCAGATCACCGGGCTGGAGTCCAGCGCCGAGGCCGGTGAACTGGCCCTGCTGCTGCGCGCCGGCGCGCTGGCGGCGCCGATCCAGTTCGTCGAGGAGCGCACCATCGGCCCGAGCCTCGGCCAGGAGAGCATCAACCAGGGCACCCGCTCGGTGGTGGTGGGCATGATCCTGGTGCTCATCTTCATGGCCATCTGGTACCGGGGCTTTGGCCTGGTGGCCGACGTGGCGCTGGTGATGAACCTGGTGCTGATTGTGGCGGTGCTGTCCATCATGCAGGCGACCCTGACCCTGCCGGGCATTGCCGGTATCGTGCTCACCGTGGGCATGGCGGTGGATGCCAACGTGCTGATCTTCGAACGCATCCGCGAGGAACTCCGCAACGGCAACACGCCGCAGGCGAGTATTCACGCCGGCTACGCCAAGGCGCTGGAGACCATCGCCGATGCCAATATCACCACCCTGATTGCCGCCATCGTGCTCTATACCTTCGGCACCGGCCCCATCAAGGGCTTCGCCGTGACGCTCTCGGTGGGTATCGTCACCTCCATGTTTACCGCCATCATGGGTACGCGCGCCATCGTCAACCTTGTGGTGGGCGGGCGCAAGATCCGGAAACTGTCGATTTAGGGTAGGGACCTCGAGCCATGCAGATCTTCAAGAAGGCAACAAACTTTGATTTTGTCGGCAAGCGCAAGCTGGCGGTCGCCTTTTCGGCGCTGCTGATCATTGCCGCCATTGCCTCGCTGGCCACCCGTGGCCTGAATCTCGGCCTCGATTTTACCGGTGGTACTCTGCTCGAGGTGCAGTACCCCTCTGCCGTTGACCTCGGCGAGGTACGCCGGCTTCTCGCCGCCAACGGCTTCGGCGATGCCACGGTGCAGCACTTCGGTACCTCCGAGGAGATCCTGGTGCGCATCGCGCCGCGTGAAGGTGTCTCCGGCGAGGAAGTCAGCGACCGGATCCTCGCCCTGCTCGCGGAGCAGAGCGACGGCAAGGCCAGGATGCGCCGGCAGGAGTTCGTGGGTCCGCAGATCGGCGATGAGTTGCGTGACGACGGCGGTATCGCCATGCTCATCGCGCTGGCCCTGATCCTGCTCTACGTCGTCATCCGCTTCGAGTACCGCCTCGCCCTGGGCGCGGTGGCGGCGCTGATCCACGACGTCGTCATCACCATGGGTTTCTTTTCCTTCTTCCAGTGGAGCTTCGATCTCACCGTGCTGGCGGCGGTGCTGGCGGTGATCGGTTACTCGCTCAACGATACCATCGTCGTCTTCGACCGTATCCGCGAGAATTTTCGCAAGCTGCGCAAGCTGGGGCCCTACGAGGTGGTCAATACCTCCCTCAACCAGACCCTGTCGCGCACCATCATGACCTCGCTCACCACCCTGCTGGTGCTGCTGGCCATGTTTTTCCTTGGCGGCGAGATCATCCATTCCTTCTCGCTGGCCCTCATCGTCGGTGTCGCCATCGGCACCTATTCCTCCATCTATGTGGCCAGTACCGCCGCGCTGGCGTTGGGGATCACCCGCGCCAACCTCATGCCGGTGCAGAAGGAAGGCGCCGACCAGGGCGCGGTGGAGTAGGCACCGGGAAGGCCCGGCCCGACGCCGCGGGCACGCGAGGGCGTCTTCCCCGGCCTGTAATCCCCGCTCTGTACCTTTCCGTCTCGTGAACGGCGTCACTAAAGTCGCCGTCCGTGGCGGCCGTTATAGAAAAGGAATAATCGAATATCCACAGGGAGGGCGACGGCGGGTATTTCCGGCGGGGGAGGCCCGCGTGCCGCGTCAGTGGGAATGGATCTGCTCTTGCTTACCGTACCGCCCCAGCACGGGGCCCCCAACCCGGCCGTCATCACCGATCCGCGTCGTCTGCGCCAGTGGCTTGACGGGCTTTCCGTGGAAGCGGCGGCCGAGACGGTGCCCCGGCTCAACGAGGCCCTGGTACAGCTCAATGAACTGGGACTCGGTGATGCACAGCGTCTCAAGTTGCTGGAGCAGTACTATCCGCTCCTCGATACCATCCTGTTCAGCTGTGACGACATGGGCCTCGATGCCATGGGCCTGGACGCCGCCGCGCGCCGCCGGCTGGTGGACGAGATCCTCGCCCTGTTCCAGAACCTGGCCAACGGTTACAAGATCGTCGTCAGCGCGCGTTTCGACCGGGGCGCGCAGGCGGGCCGTGACGGCCACCTCCTGCTGGCGGCCTGCCGGGCCATGGAGGTGCTCTCCCTGAGCCTGCTGTATGCCTGCCGCGCCCGTGTCCCGCCGCCGCCCCTGACCTTCCTGGAAATCAACCAGCTCTACGCTCTCGGCGAGGCCCACGGCGCGCTGGCCGCCTGCGTGCGTACCGGTGGGGGCGAGCGCTGCCTGGGCAGCCTGTTTCGCCAGTACGCCCTGTTTGCCATCTCCCAGCAGCGCGACTGGGAGGGCATGGACCTGCTGCACCTGTACAGCTTCCTGGAGCGTTTCACCGGGGCCTGCGAGATCCACCCGGAAAACTCCCACGAGGCGGTGGAGGGGGGATGGCGCATCGATCTCGGCGAGGATCAGGCGCCGGTGCCGGGGGACTGGCGCAGCACCCCCGCGGGACGCCCAAGCCGGCGCCTGCTGGACGTGTGGCCCGTGGTCAACGCCCTCGGCAACTGGCTGGCCAGCCAGGACGAGACGGATACCTTTACCCGCGAGGCCGAGATGGCCTTCGTGCATCGCCTCGCCGAGCAGCTCAGCGAGCCCGCCATCGCCGCGCGGAGCCGGCCATGACGCCGCGGGTGGAGATCCTCGTCGCCGATGCCGCCGGACGCTACACGCCGGCGCGCATCGCGGCCGTTCTGGGGGAAGGGGGACAACGCGCCGGGGGCGACTCCGGCTACGCCGGCCGGCCGGTGACGGAGCTGCTTACCGACGGCGAGGATTTCATCAAGCTGCGCACCGAGTACCGCCTGCCGGAACGTGACGCGCGGCTGTTCATCGATGGGGCGGCGCAACGCGAGGCGGCGGTGGGCGTGCACTCACCCGACAGGTGCTGGTTTCTCATCCACGGCGACGAAGGGGAGACGCCGCTCATCGGCAATATCATGCCCCGCCTGCAAGCGCTGGATCGGCTCGCCGGCGAGATGGCGGGCGACTGCCTGGTGGAGCACCTGTGTACCGTGGTGGCCATGTACCTGCGCGTGGCGCGGGAACATGAGCTGGGGCTGGATCTCAGCCTGTCGAACTTCGCCCTCGAGGAAGACGGCACCCTGCGCTACCTCGACGACCAGTTCTACCCGGTGGCGGAACTGGCCGCTCTGCCGGAGTTTCTCGCCGCGCTGCTGCGCACCCAGCCCTGGCTGGACGCGCGCCTCGCCGGCCTGCTGGGTCGCGGCGTGCGCGAGGCCCTGCTGGCCCGGGAGGATGACCGCCACGTCATCACCGTGGTGGCGGAGACCCTGCGCGGTGCCTTCGTTGCCGAGGCGCTGCGCGAGGCACGCACGGCCATGGTGGAGGCGCTGCTGGGCGACGAGGGTTTTTCCTGGCAGCCTCGCGCCACCGCGCCGGTGATGGCGCTCCTCGCCGACGTCCATGCCAATGCGCCGGCGCTGGAGACGAGCCTGGACTACCTCGCCGGACGCGGCATCGCCCATGGCCTGGTGCTGGGCGACGTGGTAGGTTACGGACCGCACCCCGCACAATGCATCGAGATGCTGCGCGCGCAGGACGCCTTTTCCTTCATACGCGGCAACCACGATCATGCCGTGGCTACCGGGCACCTGGTGGCGGGCTCCACCTCGCTCGCGGGCTGGACCATCAACTGGACCATGGCGATCCTGGATGCGGCGGCGCGCCGCTGGCTGGCCGGGCTGCCGCCCTATCTCCAGCAGGACGACTGGCTGGCCGTGCACGGCTCACCGCGTGATCGCAGCTTCTTCAACGCCTACGTCTACCAGATGACCTTCAGCGAAAACCTCGACGAACTGGCCGCGCGCGGACTGCGTTTGTGCTTCCATGGCCACACCCACATCCAGAAGATCTACTACCGTGCGCGGGGCGTGGATGGCGAAACCACCCGGGTCGACGGCGTCCTCGGGAGCGCGGCGCAGGCGCTTATCTGTCCCGGCTCCATCGGCCAGCCCCGCGGCGGCGAGGCGGGCGCGGAGCTGGCGATCCTGAACCTGGAGACCCTGGAGATGGAATTCCATCGCCTGGCGTACGATCTCGACACCACCGTGCGTGACATGCGGCGGGCCGGCTTTCCCGAGGCCCTTGCCGTGCGCCTGCGCCAGGGCCAGTAAGGGGGCGCGAGGCCCCCGGCGCGAGACCGGGAAACAGTGTGATCCCCTGTTTCCCGGTGAACGGGAATTCGCAACGCGTGTTCAGGAGGGACAGTGCGCCGCCATGTCGGGCAATGCGCCGCGCAGGCCGGACCAGCCCATGCCGAGGTTGGCCTTCTTGCCGGTGATCAATACCGCCAGCGCATTGGGTTTGCCCGGGATCACCGACATGAAGTGATTGGTCTTGGGCGTGCTCATGTGGATCTCCATCATGCTGTTGCTGACTTCCTCGCCACGTGTCTGCGAAAGGCGCTTCTCCACGTTCGAGATCCCCTTGCCGCGGAACATGTCCACCGCCGCGGCGGCCACGGCATCGAGGTAGCTCTGGGTGAAGTAGGGCACGTTGTGGTGCACGCCGAGCAGTAGCCCGGTGTTGAGATCGACGACGCCGGCGGCGAGGGCATCGTCTACCTCATCGACCACGGTCTTGCAGATTTCGTTGATGCTGGACATTGACTTCTCTCCTTAAAGTAACTTGCAGA
>JALTLF010000101.1 GCA_027005735.1 Chromatiales bacterium
TGATCCGGCGTGGGGAGGATGACTTTTACAGGCAGGAATTTACAGAAGCCATCAGGCAGCTTCGGTTACAGCACAAAACCACCTGTGGTTATGTCTGATTTTGTGGGGATCGGTCAGGGTCTGTCCCTTATTGTCCTGTCCCTTATTGTCCTTCTCTCTCCTACCATTTCCAGTCGTTGACAACCCCTTCAATGATTCTCCTGATCTTTGTGGTATCATCTTGATCCCAAACTATACAATCCCATTCCATATAAGTAACAAATTTGTATTGTAGCCCTTCCGCGTCCAGCTGTTCTTTCAATTTCACATTTAAATCCTCAGCAAAACACTCATGCCTCCCTGACGGGAGTAGTTTGTTCGTTTCGCCTTCAATAATATCTAACACCTCCTTGGCCATTGAGACTGCAATCATTATTCTCAAATCACCTGTTACGTCATAGTCTATTTCTCTTCTATCTAGCTCTTTTATTACGTTTCTTGCAATCTCAATATTTCCAAGTTGCGCCTCAATTTTGCGATCAGTATCAGCATAGGATGCAATGGCTACATTGATGGATATCAACAACAGAATTATTTTCCTGAACATCTTTACTCCGATATCTTATTTAGTAAGGTGAGTAGTAGCGTTGCCTATATCTTCCGGAGGGACTAACCACCATATCAGGACCGCTTCTCGGACAAACAAAACCCACCCCCACATTGATTCTTTTAACAAGCCTACATTGACCTGGCGGTGCCTTTTCTCTTGTCGTATAAACTGATACATATTCCTGTTCATCGGTAGCCATGCACATATATTGCTGCGGCTCAGGAACGAGTTCATTTTTACACTTCCATACATATACTTGATTCATTCCAAGCAGGCAATCCTCGCCTATGACACCGGTATCCCAAACCCAAGATTCCGGATCTAACAGGTCACTAATTAGTTCAATCTGTTCAATTAGCTGTTCCCCATCTCTTGATCTGAAAAGCCGTGGCTTCAACCTTCGCTTCCCATAAATGAAGGTCCGATCTGATCTCCCATAAGGCGAGCCATAACGATCAAGTTGCTTGCGTATAGATCCGGGTCCCTTACTTTTTTTTGTTGGTGCCGCACCGGTATCATCATACCAAGTGATTGGCATAGCGTTTACGTAACCATATGTGTTCAACCCACCATCCAACCCAATCGGATCACTGGTGACATACCGCCCGGTGGCGGGGTCGTAGTACCTGAAGTAGTTATAGTGCAG
>JALTLF010000102.1 GCA_027005735.1 Chromatiales bacterium
TGCGCGTGTAGACGTTGACCACTGCCGGCGTGGCGCGGGCCACGGCGTCGGCGTAGGACAGCACCGGCGCCTGGCGTGGCGCCGCGGGGTTCCCGTTGGCCGTCTCGTGGATTTCCACCACCGCCGGGGTACTGGCGGGGCGCAGGCTGGGATAGAAATACAGCACGATAAAGGCCAGCGCGAGGCCAATGGTGATGAAGCGCGAGACGAAGACGACGGCGCGGGGAATACGCATGCTTGGAACCCTTTTCCGGTGGACTGTGTGGGGCAATAATACCCGAACTGGTATCCCGGCGCATGGGCACACACGTGGTTGAACTCGACGAACTGGTGACCTTTACCAACGATTTCCTCGAAGTGGATCGTTTCCGGGACTATTGTCCCAACGGTCTGCAGGTGGAGGGACGCGCGCAGGTCGGCCACCTCGTCAGCGGGGTGACGGCCAGCCAGGCGCTGCTGGAAGCGGCGCTGGAGGCGGGCGCTGATGCCATTCTCGTGCACCACGGCTACTTCTGGAAGGGCGAGGCCGCGCCGGTGGTGGGGATCAAGCAGCGCCGCCTGAAACTGCTGCTGGCCCATGACATCAGCCTGCTGGCCTACCATCTGCCCCTGGACGCCCATCCCAAGCTGGGCAACAACGCCTGTCTCGGCCTGGAGCTGGGGCTGTCGGTGGAAGGGCAGTTCGGTGATGCCGGTGGCGTGGCCATCGGCCTGCACGGTGGTCTCGATACCCCCATGAAGCCCGGGGCCTTTGCCGATCACCTGGCCCGGGTACTGGGGCGCCGCCCCCTGCACGTGCCGGGGGAAGGCGCCACGGTGCGCACCGTGGCCTGGTGCAGCGGCGCCGCACAGGGCTACATCGAGGCGGCGGCGGATCTGGGCGTGGACGCCTTTGTCACCGGCGAGGCCGCCGAGCAGACCTTCCACCTGGCTCGCGAGCGGGGGATCCATTTCTACGCCGCCGGCCACCACGCCACGGAACGCTACGGCGTGGCGGCCCTGGGGGCCTTCCTGGCCGAGCAATTCGGCATCCGCCACACCTTCATCGACCTGGAAAACCCTATATAAGTTTTTGTTATATAAGCAGAAAATATAGTTTTTCTTGACCCCCGCCGGGTGATGAGTGAGAATAACGCCGTTTTTCTGGGGGAAAGTCAGTTCGAATATTCTGATTTTCTGAAATGCTTTGGGTCGATGGGGCGGCCGTGGCGTGGCCCCGTTCTCGAACCGAATCTTGGGAGTCCTTTGCGATGAGTACAGATGGCGTGGATACCAGCCGACGTCGCTTCCTCACGGCCAGTACCTCGGTGGTGGGTGCCGTGGGTGTCGTCGGTGTAGCGGTTCCGTTTCTCGCTTCCTGGCAACCCAGTGCGCGGGCCAAGGCGGCCGGTGCGCCGGTGGAAGCCGATATCAGCAAGCTCGAAGAAGGCGGCATGGCCACCTTCGAATGGCGCAAGCAGCCGGTCTGGGTGGTGCGCCGCACTGCGCGGAACATGAAGGACCTGGATACCCTCAAGGACCAGCTTGTGGATCCGGAATCGAAGGTGCCGCAGCAGCCGGAATACGCGCAGAATCCCTATCGCTCGCGCGAGGAGCATCCCGAGATCATCGTCATGGTCGGCATCTGCACCCACCTGGGTTGTTCGCCGACGCCGCGCATGGAAGTGGCCCCGGCCGATCTCGGTCCCGATTGGAAGGGCGGTTTCTTCTGCCCCTGCCACGGTTCCAAGTTCGACCTGGCCGGCCGCGTCTACAAGCACGTACCCGCGCCGACCAACCTGGTGGTGCCGCCCTACAAGTATCTCAGCGACACCCTGATCCTCATTGGTGACGACACCGTAGAAGAAGGAGCCGCATGATGACTGGTAAAATGCAGGCCCTGCTGGGCTGGGTGGATGCGCGTTTCCCGCTCACCAAGATGTGGAAAGAGCATCTGTCCGAGTATTACGCGCCCAAGAACTTCAACTTCTGGTACTTCTTTGGATCGCTGGCACTGCTGGTGCTGGTCAACCAGATCCTGACCGGGATCTTCCTGACCATGCACTACAAGCCGGACGAGACGCTGGCCTTCGCCTCGGTGGAATACATCATGCGCGATGTGGACTGGGGCTGGCTGATCCGCTACCTGCATTCCACGGGTGCCTCGGCCTTCTTCATCGTGGTCTACCTGCACATGTACCGTGGTCTCATCTACGGATCCTACAAGAAGCCGCGTGAGCTCATCTGGATCTTCGGCGTGCTGATCTACCTGGCGCTGATGGCCGAGGCCTTCATGGGTTATCTCCTGCCCTGGGGCCAGATGTCCTACTGGGGCGCGCAGGTTATCGTCAATCTGTTCTCCACCATTCCCTTCGTCGGTGACGACCTGTCGGTGTGGATCCGTGGTGACTACGTCATTGGCGATGCCACGCTCAACCGTTTCTTCGCCTTCCATGTCATTGCCCTGCCGCTGGTACTGCTGGGGCTGGTGGTGGCGCACATCCTCGCGCTGCACGAAGTCGGTTCCAACAACCCCGACGGCGTGGAGATCAAGAAGAACAAGGACGCCAACGGCATCCCTGTGGATGGCATTCCCTTCCACCCCTACTACACGGTGAAGGACATCGTCGGTGTGGTCGTGTTCCTGATCTTCTTCTCGCTGGTGGTGTTCTTCACCCCTGAGCTGGGTGGCTGGTTCCTTGAGAAGGATAACTTCATCCCCGCCAACCCGCTGAAGACGCCGGAACACATCGTGCCGCTGTGGTACTTCACGCCGTTCTATGCCATGTTGCGCGCGGTACCACCGATGTTCAGTTCGCAGTTCCCCGGTGTCGTCGTCATGGGCGCGGCCATCGTGGTGCTGTTCTTCCTGCCCTGGCTGGATCGCAGCCCGGTCAAGTCGGTGCGCTACCGTGGTCCCTACTTCAAGGGCGCGCTGGTGGTCTTTGTCATCAGCTTCGTTGCCCTCGGCTGGCTCGGTACGCAGCCGGCGGAAGGTATCTACACGACCTTCGCGCGGATCTTTACTGTCCTGTATTTCGCGTTCTTCCTTCTGATGCCCTGGTATACGAAGGCAGATCCGACCAAACCGGTACCGGAGAGGGTGACGTTCAAATGAAGAAGATAATTTTCGCACTTTTCGTTTTGCTGGCGCCGGTACAGGTGTATGCCTCGTCGGGATGTGGCCAGCTGGAACACTGTGATGCCGCAGACATCGATCTCGGTAACGTGGAGTCACTGCAGCGTGGCGCGAAGCTGTTCGTCAACTACTGCCTGAGCTGCCACTCGGCGTCCTTCATGCGTTACAACCGCCTCGGCGCGGATCTCGGCATCAACGACGATCTGCTGCTGGAGAACCTGATGTTCGTGGCGGACTTTCGCAAGGATCCCAAGGGCGCACCGGGCAAGGTCGGTGACCTGATGAAGGTCGCAATGGATCCCGAGGATGCCAAGGGCTGGTTTGGTACGCCTGCACCGGATCTCTCGGTCATTGCGCGCTCGCGCGGCGCCGACTGGCTGTACACCTATCTGCGGACCTTCTACCCGGATCCCAGTCGCCCCTTCGGCGTCAACAACGGTGCCTTCAAGGACGTGGCCATGCCCCACGTGCTGTGGGAACTCCAGGGAGTCACCGAGCCGGTCTTCGAGCAGGTCATGGAGAACGGCAAGCCCAAGGTGGACGACAACGGCAAGCCTGTCATGCAGCTAAAGGAAGTCCGGGTCGTCAAGGCCGGCAGCATGACGGCGCCGGAGTACGACAACGCCATGCGTGACCTCGTCGCCTATCTCGTCTACATGGGTGAGCCGGCCAAGCTCAAGCGCTACAGCGTGGGCATGTGGGTGCTGGGCTACCTGGTGATCCTGTTCTTCTTCGCCTATGCGCTGAAGAAAGAATACTGGAAAGACGTGCACTAGACAGCTGGCGGCACGGCGTGCCGTCAACAGACGGGGAGGCCGCCCGCCAGGGCGGTCTCTCCTGTTTTCAGGGAACCGGCGCCAGCGCCGGTTTTCTGCCCCCTGAACAGTTTGCGAAACTGCCCTGTGAAGCGCCTTGCTCGCGGGTACGAAGTTAAGCGGAGAAAACTGGTATGGCACAAATTGCCAATCGTCGTTCGGTCATGACGCTCTACTCGGGCAGGGGTTGCGCCCACTGCCACATGGTCCGCGTGGTGCTCTCCGAGAAGGGCATCAACCACGAAGTGGTGGATGTCGATCCGGACAACCCGCCCGAGGATCTCGTCGATCTCAATCCCTACAACGAAGTGCCGACCCTGGTGGACCGTGACCTGGTGCTGTATGACGCCAATACCATCATGGAATACCTCGACGAGCGCTTCCCGCATCCGCCACTGATGCCGGTGGATCCCGTCTCGCGTGCGCAGAACCGCCAGATGCGCTATCGTATTCAGAGAGACTGGTACTCCGCCATGGATCGCATCCTGGCCGGGGACAAGGATGCCGACGCCGCGCGCAAGGAACTGGGCGAGAGCCTGGTCGCCGTGTCGCCGGTCTTCGAACAGAAACCCTTCTTCCTCAGTGACGAGTTCTCGCTGGTGGATGCGGCCATCGTGCCCCTGCTGTGGCGCCTGCCGCAACTGGGCATCGAGATCCCGGTGCAGGCGAAGGGACTCAACAAGTACATGCAGGCCATGTTCGAGCGGGAGTCCATCATCAACAGCCTGACGGAAGAAGAACGCGAGATCCGCTTTTCCGACTGACCGGCACGCGCCTCCCGCGGCGGGACGGCCGAGCAAGCAGGCGAGGAACTGCCTTGGAACAAATGACGCCCAGCCGACCTTATCTGCTCAGGGCCATCTACGAGTGGATCGTCGACAACGACATGACACCCTACATCCTCGTGGATGCGACGGCGGAGGAAGTCCAGGTGCCTCGCCAGTACGTGGAGAATGGCAAGATCGTCCTCAACGTGGCGCCGCGCGCCGTGGAACACCTGGACATCGGCAACGAGGCGGTGAGCTTCAGCGCCCGCTTCTCCGGGCAGGCCTTCGAGGTGTACTTCCCCGTGCAGGCGACGCTCGCCATCTACGCGCGTGAAAACGGCCAGGGCATGGTCTTCTCGGACGAAGACGAAGTCCCGCCGGATCCCTCTCCCGACGACAACAAGCGCCCCCATCTCAAGGTCGTCAAGTAGGCCGCCATGATTGAGGTCCACACCGGTGACATTACCAGGTTGTCGGTGGATGCCATCGTCAATGCCGCCAACCGCAGCCTGCTCGGCGGCGGGGGCGTGGACGGCGCCATCCATCGCGCCGCCGGCCCGCAACTGCTCGCCGCCTGCCGTAAACTCAATGGCTGCGAGACCGGCGACGCGAAGATCACGCCGGGTTTCGGGCTGCTCGCGCGCCATGTGATCCATACCGTTGGCCCGGTGTGGCACGGGGGTGAGGCCGGCGAGGCCGAACTGCTGGCCAGTTGCTACCGGCGCAGCTTCGAGGTGGCGCTGGAAAATGGTGTAAAAAGCATCGCCTTCCCCGGCATCAGCACCGGTGTCTATGGCTTTCCAAAGGATCAGGCGGCGGACATCGCCGTGGGTATCATGCGGGAATACGAAGACCGCTTCGAGCGCATCATCGCCTGCTGTTTCAGCG
>JALTLF010000103.1 GCA_027005735.1 Chromatiales bacterium
ACGACCCGGATAAACTCGACGTGTTGCTGGTGCAGTTCGCCGTGCTCTACCGCGGCGGCGAGAAGCTGCAGATGTCCACGCGCTCGGGCGAGTTCGTCACCCTGCGCCAGCTGCGCAAGGAAGTGGGCTCGGACGCGGCGCGCTTCTTCTATGTCATGCGCAAGTGCGAGCAGCACCTGGACTTCGATCTCGATCTCGCCCGCGAGCAGAGCAACGACAACCCCATGTACTACATCCAGTACGCCCACGCGCGGGTGTGCAGCGTGTTCCGCCAGCTGGGCGAGAAGGGCTACGAGTTCGATGAGCAGGAGGGCATCGCCAGCCTCACGCGGCTGGTCGAGGAACACGAACAGGCCCTGCTGCGGCGCCTGTCGGTCTACGCCGAGACGGTGGAGAGCGCGGCGCTCAGGCACGAGCCGCACCAGATCACCCACTACCTGCGCGACCTGGCCAATGACTTCCACACCTATTACAACGCGCACCAGTTCATCGTCGCGGACAGCGCCCTGCGCAACGCGCGCCTGTGCCTCATCAGTGCCGCGCGCCAGGTCTTCGCCAACGCGCTGGGCCTGCTTGGCGTGAGCGCCCCGGAGTCCATGTAGGATGCCGCGCGACTACGCCAGGCAATCGTCCAACAAGCGTCCCCCCCTGCCGGGCTGGGTATGGCTCTCGGGGGGACTGTTCATCGGCCTGTTCGTCGCCCTGCTGGTGTATCTCGACAAGCAGCCGGATATCCCACCGCCGCCCATGGAGGCCGTGGTGGACGACCTGAAAAAGAAGTCCCGCGATATCGCCGCCGAGGTGCGCGAGGAGCTGGAGGAAGGCCAGCCCGGCGACGGCAACGCGCAGGAGCCGCGTTTCGATTTCTACCACATCCTCCCCGAGCTGGAGGTACCGGTGCCCGAGACCGAACTGGTGGAGGAAAACGCGCGCGAGCGTGCGCCGGCGGCACGACCGAAGGCGAAGACCCGCTACCTCCTGCAGGCCGGCTCCTTCCGCGACTACCGGGTGGCCGATCGCCTCAAGGCCTCGCTGGCCCTGCTCGGCCTGCAGGCGCACATCCAGACCGTGACCATCAACAAGACCGATACCTGGCACCGCGTGCGCGTGGGACCGTTCGATTCCGTGCGCGAGCTGGGCAAGGCGCGCAAGCGCCTGCAGGACAACGGTATCCAGCCCATCGTGCTCAAGCTGAAGGAGTGAGACCGCGGCCATGCCCTACCTCGTGCTGCTGGTACTCATCCTTGCCGCCATCTACCTGCCCAACTTCTGGGCGCAACACACCTTCAGGCGCTACGCCGGTGAACGCGAGGACATCCCCGGCAGCGGCGGTCAACTGGCGCGCCACCTGCTGGATCGCTTCGAGATGGGGGAGGTAAAAGTCGAAACCACCGAGGCCGGCGATCACTACGACCCGCAGGCGCGCGTGGTGCGCCTGAGTCCGGACAACTTCAACGGCCGCTCCCTGACCGCCATCGCCGTGGCCGCCCACGAGGTGGGCCATGCCATCCAGCACCACCGTGGCGAACGCCTGCTCGCCCTGCGCACGCGACTGGTGGGCAAGGCCAATGCCGCGCAGAAACTGGGGGCCGGGATCCTCATGGCCGCGCCGGTGCTGATGCTGGTGTCACGCTCGCCGTGGATAGGCCTGTTGATGCTCGCCGCCGGACTGCTCAGCATGGGCGCGGCCACCGTGGTGCACCTTGTCACCCTGCCAGTGGAGATCGACGCGAGCTTCGGCAAGGCCCTGCCCATCCTCACCGAGGGCGACTACGTGCGCGAACGGGACCGGCCGGCCGTGCGCCGCATCCTCAGGGCCGCGGCCTTTACCTACGTTGCCGCCTCGCTGGCCAGCCTGCTCAACATCGCACGCTGGATCGCCCTGTTCCGGCGCTAAATACGTGTTCCGAATTCCCGATCAACTGAGAATAAGCGGATTGCCCTATCTGCCTGTCTCTCGCCGGGGTGGTGTTTACGGACACGCGGTACATACGTCCCTGTACGCTCGACAGCCGCTTCCCTGCGGCTGACGGTCCGTAAACACCACCCCGGTGAGAGCCTGATGTCGGTAAACTGTAGTGGAATTCGAAACACGTATTTAGGCCCGGCACGCCCGCCGACCGAATACAGGGCACCCGAAACCGGGGAATGTCCAAGCAAAACGCCGGGGCCCTGCCCCGGCGTTGCGTGTCGATGGCCCGAGCGGCTCAGGTGCGGAAGGTGCTCACCAGGCCCTGCAGTTCCTCGGCCAGCCGCTCCACGTCCTGCGACGAGGCCGCCACGTGTTCGGCGCCCTGTGCTGCCTGCACCGAGAGGGTGCTGATGGACACGACGTTCTGGTTGATCTCCTCGGCCACGCTGGACTGCTCGTTGGCGGCATTGGCGATCTGGGTATTCATCTCCGCGATGCGTGATACCGCCGCGGTGATGGCGGCCAGCGCTTCGCCCGCGCGACCCGCGCGCTCCACGGTCTGCTCGGTCTGGGCCTGACCCTGTTCCATTTCCTGCACCGCCGCCTTGGCCCCGGCCTGGAGGCGTTCGATGGTTTCCTGGATCTCCTCGGTGGACTGCTGGGTACGCGATGCCAGGGTGCGTACCTCGTCGGCCACCACGGCGAAACCGCGTCCCTGTTCCCCGGCGCGCGCCGCCTCGATGGCCGCATTGAGGGCCAGCAGGTTGGTCTGTTCGGCGATCCCGCGGATCACGTCCAGTACCGCGCCAATGGCCTCGGCATTCTCCTCCAGCGAGTGAATGGCCTGGGCGACACTGCCCACCTGCCGCGACAGGTGGTTGATGGCGTCCACCACTTCGCCCACCACGCGGCTGCCGTTGCCGGCCTCCTGGTCGGCGGACTGCGCCGCCTCGGAAGCCTCGCGGGCATGCCGCGCCACTTCCTGGACCGTGGCCGCCATCTGGTTCATGGCGGTGGCCACCTGTTCGATCTTGCTTTCCTGCTGGTTGACGTTGAACTTGGTATCCACCGCCAGTTCGGTCATGTCCCGGGAGGATTGGGTGAGACGCTGGCCGGTTTCACCGACCTGGGAGACCACGCCGCGAAGCTTGTCCACGAAACGGTTGAATGCATTGGCCAGTCGCCGCGTTTCCCCCGCCCCGTCTTCCGGCAGACGGCGGCTGAGATCCCCCTCGCCGGAGGCCACGTCTTCCAGGGAGGTGACCACCTGCGCCAGCGCCGCAGCGATGGCGCGGGTGGTAAAGAAGGCCACCAGCACGGCGATGATCACCGCGGCCACGCCCAGCACCAGCGCCAGGCCCGTGGCGGCGTGCTCCGAGTCCAGCGCCGCGGCCCCGGCCTCCGCGGCCGCCTGTTCCTCCGCCCGCAGCAGTTTTTGCACCGCGATACGCACCTTCTGCCAGGGTGGATGCTCCTCGGTGGTCAGTACGCGGAAGGCCTCCTCGGTATTGCCTTCGCGCATCAGCGCCAGCACCCTGAGCTTGGCGGCGCGGCTTTTCTTCCAGTGCTGTCCCACCCCCGCCAGGGCCTCGCGGGTGGCGTCATCGGGGGCCAGTTCCAGCGCACGCGCATAGGCGGCATCGAAACGCTCGATGGCCGCCGGCACCACCTTGAAGGGCTTTTTCAGGTGCGGCTTGAGAACCAGGTTGCGCAGGGCCACACCCGAGAGCAGGCCGTCGGAGAACATCTGCTGGTAGGCGGTCTGGCGCTGGTAGTTCCCCTCGAGGAAGCCGTTGAAGCGATTGCCCACGTCGCCCAGCCCGTTGACCGCGACACCCAGCGCTCCCACGAAGAGCACGATAATGATGGAAAAGCCCGCCACCAGGCGGGCGCGAAGACTGAGATTGCGCATGAAGGAAAATCCCCGACAAATTTCAGTGATTTATGGGCGGCTGCCCTGTCAGGGATATCGGCAGGCCGACGCGGGGCTTGAATGATCCGGGTGACGGGCGCACGGACCCATCCCGGCCACTCGCCCCGGTCTCACTGTTGTGCCGACCACAGCTCCATCAACTCCGCCTCGACGGCCTTGCGTTGCTGGTAACGTTGCCTGATCTCGGGAACATACTGCCCGGCGACGATCTCGAGCCTTTCCTCCGTTCTTTCCATCTCCTTGCCCACCTCGCGATCGAAGCGCGCCATCGACTCCGCGACGGATTCCCGGTCGGCACCGGGCCGGGGGGTTTGCATGTAGTTGTACACCGCCTCGTAGGCACGCAGCGCCTCGGCCCACGCGAGCTGGAAGTCAACCGGAGTGTCGCTCACGTCGATGCGTTTCCAGACAATGAGCATGCCCTCCACGTCGCCACCACCCTGCGTGACATATTTCTGCCTGGCGGCATCCAGCGCTTCCATCGCCTGCGCGACCCGAGCCTCTTCACTGGATGCGGAACAGGCGGTGAGTCCCACGAGGATTGACACCACCATTGCCACGGCAAAAACCAGCGGTAAACCGGATGTCTGTCGTTGTTTCCTGTACATCTCCATTCTCCTGTGTGCCTGACCTAAAGGTAGGTATGAGAAAAAGCGGCCTGATGGCTGCCACCGGCTCGTCCTGTGAAACGCAGAAGGACGCCGCAGGTGTCATGATCACGCCGGGAAAATGCCGTATCGGGAGACGGCCAGTGACAGGCGGCCGGAGGGGGCAATCCGAATCGAGCCCGGGTGATGGCCACGCCGGCGCGCACCGTCAACCGAAATCGTAGTGTTTCCTCACGGGCTTGAGGATCTTCCAGTGGCAGGCCATGCCGCGCGGGAAGACGACGAGATCGCCGGCGCCCATGTGCACCGGACTGCCGTCCTCGGGGGTGACCACCACTTCACCCTCGAGGAAGTAGCAGGTTTCGGTTTCTTCGTAATACCAGGGGAACTCGGAGGTTTCCTTTGTCCAGATGGGCCAGTCGCGCACACCACGCTCGCACAACAGGTCCTCATCGGGTTCCCGGAAGATGGTGATCGGCTCGCACATGGTACGCCCTCCCAACAGCCGTCGGTACGCCGACCGCCGGCGCCGGGCACCGGTTTTCGGAGTACCGTGGTCAGAAATCGACGACGACGCTGACCCCCAGGTTGAGGACCGACACGCCGTCGGCGTAACGGTAGTCAACCCGATAGTACTCCAGTTCACCCCGCACGGAGAAGGTCTGATCGATGCGGTACTGGGCGCCGAAGCCGAGGAAGATATCGAGACCCGCCTCGTTCAGCTGGCGGGTGGTGATGGCATTGCCCTGCTGGTTGGGGATGTTTTCCAGTGACAGGTCGGTATCCCACAGCAGCAGGCCCAGCTTGCCGATGAGATCGAGATCCTGCATCGGGCTGTAGCGACCCACCACGGAGACATGCACGCCGTTGCCTTCGCCACGACCGGCGACATCGGCGTCAGCACCATCGATCAGGTAGAGGGTTCCCGTGCCGTCCGTGGTGCCGGTGAATTCGGGCTTGGGCAGATCGATGTAGCCGAACTCGATGGCCAGCGGGAAGGGGATGAGGTCCCACGCGAGGGGGTGGCCGACGAAGAACTTCTTGCTCAGGCCACCACCGTTCTCGGTAGTGTTGGAGAGGCTGCCGTCGTTGATGACGCCGAGATCCACGTTGGCGAAACCGATGCCGGCGCCGCCGTACCAGTCGGTTTCGATACCCTTCGCCCCGGCGCCGCCGGGGATGCCCAGCCACAGGGCAAGGGCCGCCAGAAAGGGAACCACTCGACCGAGGGACATGCCTCTCTCCCGCTTATTTTCCTTGTTCATCAGGCGATTATACGCAAGAAGCCCGACGGCGCGCACGCCCCGTCCCGGCAAAGGGGACGCAGGTCTCATTTTTGCCGCCGACCTAAATACGTGTTCCGAATACCCGATCACCCTGGAATAGCCGGATTGCCTCGTTTGCCTGTCTCTCTCCGGGGCAAGGTTTACGGACACGCGGTACATACGTCCCTGTACGCTCGACAGCCGCTTCCCTGCGGCTGACGGTCCGTAAACCTTGCCCTGGAGAGAGTTCGCACCTGTAAACTGTACTGGAATTCGGAACACGTATTTAGTCTTCCAGGTAGGTATAACCCCGCATGCCCGCTTCCAGCTCCTCGAGCAGGGCGCGGCGCTGCGCCGCCGCCAGGCGGCTCTCGCCCAGCTTGCCACGCAGGCGCGCCAGCAGGGCCTCCGGGTCGAAGTGCACGTAGCGCAGGACACTCTCCACCGTGTCGCCGTGCAGCGGCTCCACCATGCGCGGCCGGCCCGCCGCGTCGATGACCACGTGCACCGAGTGGGTGTCGCCGAACAGGTTGTGCATGTCGCCGAGGATCTCCTGGTAGGCACCGACGAGAAAGATCCCGAGGTAGTAGGGCTCGCCGGGGCGCAGCTCGTGCAGGGGCAGGGTGGACTCCACCCCCGCGGCATCCACGTAGTCGTCGATGCGGCCGTCGGAGTCGCAGGTGATGTCCTCGAGCACCGCGCGACGCGTGGGCCGCTCGTCGAGGCGATGCAGGGGCACGATGGGAAAGATCTGCTTGATGGCCCAAACGTCGGGCAGGGACTGGAAGATGGACATGTTGCAGAAATAGCGGTCGGCGAGCTTGTCGTTGAGTTCATCGAGCAGTTGCCGCTGGGAAGCGCTGCCGGGGGGGAGGCGGTCGCGCACGCGCCGGGCGATGGCCTGGTAGAGCAGCTCGGCGCGGGCGCGGGCAGCGAGATCCAGCTCACCGCGGGTGTAGGCGGCCTCCACGGCATCGAGGCGCTGGCGCGCGGCAAGATAGATCTCGCGAGGCGCGCACTCGGGGGCGCCGGCCTCGAGAGACCGGAGATCGGCATACAGCGCCGCCACCGGCGGCGGGGCGGGGCCGCTCTCCGGCGGCGGCACCACCTCGCCCACCGCGGCGCGATCGATGACGTTGGTGATGAGCACCGCGTGATGGGCGGTGAGCGCGCGGCCGGACTCGCTCATGATGTCCGGCGGCGTCAGGCCCTGTTCGCGGCACACGCTGGCGAGGCTGCCGACGATGGCGCGGGCATACTCGTCGAGGCCGTAGTTCATGGAGAACTCGTCGCGCGAGCGCGTGCCGGCGTAGTCCACGCTGAGTCCCCCGCCCACGTCCACGCAGTCCGGCGTGGCGCCCAGGCGATGCAGCTCGGCGAAATAGCGCGCCGCCTCCGCCATGCCCCGCGCGATGTCGTCGAGGTTGGCGATCTGCGAACCCATGTGCACATGCAGCATGCGCAGGCAGTCCAGTCGTCCCGCGGCACGCAGCTCCTCCACCGCCTGCAGGACCTGGCAGGCGGTGAGGCCGAACTTGGCCTTCTCGCCGCCGGTGTTCTGCCACTTGCCGCGGGCGATGGCGGCCAGGCGCAGGCGCAGGCCGAGGCGCGGGCTCACTTCCAGGGCACGGGCCTCCTCCAGTACCAGGGCCAGCTCCGAGGGCTTTTCGATGACGATGTATACACGGTGGCCGAGGGACTGGCCGAGCAGGGCGAGGCGGATGTACTCGCGATCCTTGTAGCCGTTGCAGACGATGGTGCCCCCCGGCGCGGCCAGCGCCAGCACCGCCAGCAGCTCCGGCTTGCTGCCTGCCTCCAGCCCCATGCCCTCGCCGCTGGCAAGCAGTTCCTCCACCACGCGGCGCTGCTGGTTGACCTTGACGGGATAGACGGCGGTATAGCGGGCGGCGTAGTCCTGCGCCGCCATGGCGCTGCGGAAGGCCGCCATGAGGGCCCGTGCGCGGCCCTGCAGGATGCCGGGGAAGCGCACCAGCACCGGCGGCGAGAGCCCCTCCGCCTGCAACTGCCCGACGAGGGCATGCAGATCCACGCCGGCGTGCCCGTCCTCGCCGTCGGGGCGGACCACCAGGTGGCCCCGCTCATCCACGTCGAACAGGCCTTCTCCCCAGCGGGGCAACTGGTACATGGCGCGGGCGTCGTCGGGGCTCCAGGCTGTCATGGGGCGGGGGTTTCCCGGTTGGTGGGCTTGGGCGGCAAGTGTACCAATAGCCGGTACAATGGGGCGACCGCCGGAGGACTTGCCGCCGGCCGGCGGCATGGAGTAAGGTGCCGCGCCCGTTGCCGGCCCGGCAAGCACCAGCCCGAGGAGAACCCCGCATGCGCCAGACCATCGACGACCGCCACTGGTTCACCGAGCCCTGCGAGGAAGGCGGCTCGGCCTTCTCGTTCCGGCTCGGCCCCGGCGGCAAGCTGCACGAGGAAACCACGCCCTACCAGACCATCGCCATCTACGACACGGCCTTCTACGGCACGCTCATGGTCATCGACGGCTTCGTCATGCTCTCGGCGCGGGACAACTTTCTCTACCACGAGATGATGAGCCACCCGGTGCTGTTCACCCACCCGGCGCCCAGGCGCGTGCTCATCATCGGCGGCGGCGACTGCGGCACCCTGCGCGAGGTGCTGCGCCACCCCGGCGTGGAATCGGCCGTTCAGGTGGAGATCGACGAGCGCGTCACGCGCCTGGCCGAGCAGTACTTCCCGGAGCTGTGCGAAGCCAACCACGACCCGCGCGCGCAATTCCGGTTTACCGATGGCATCAAGTGGGTGGAGGAGGCCGAGGCCGGCAGCTACGACGTCATCATCGTCGACAGCACCGATCCCATCGGCCCCGCCGAGGGCCTGTTCCAGGAACCCTTCTACCGCGCCTGCCACCGCGCGTTGGGCGAGGATGGCCTGCTGGTACAACAGAGCGAATCGCCCCTCTACCACGCAGAGCTGATGCGCGACATGGCCGCCGCCATGCGCGCCGGGGGCTTTGCCGCCACCCACAGCCTGTACTTTCCGCAGCCGGTTTACCCTTCGGGCTGGTGGAGCGCCACGCTGGCGGGCAAGCACGATTCGCTGACCACCTTCCGCGAGGCCGACGTGGATGCGCGGCCCTTCGCCACGCGCTACTACAACCGCGACATTCACCGCGGCGCGCTGGCCACGCCGGAATTCATGATGTAGGAGCTCCGTCCCGGCGCGAAGTTTAGCGCAGATCCATCGCGGCGAGGGCGCGGCTCCTACGGATCGGCGAAACCCCTTACTGCTGCAGGAACGCTGCCTCGACGCGATTGCCCGGCACCGCTGTCGCCGCGAGGGCGCGGCTCCTACGGATCGGCGAAACCCCTTACTGCTGCAGGAACGCTGCCTCGACGCGATTGCCCGGCACCGCTGTCGCCGCGAGGGCGCGGCTCCTACGGATCGGCGAAACCCCTTACTGCTGCAAGAACGCTGCCTCGACGCGATTGCCCGGCACCGCTGTCGCCGCGAGGGCGCGGCTCCTACGGATCGGCGGTTTTCACTCGGGAACGATCACCGCCCGTCGGTGATGCGCTCGAGGCGCAGGCGCTCGCGCCGGTCGAACAGGTGCCGCGCGCCCACGGTAACCGCCATCATGGTGGCGAAGCCGGTGCCGGCGGCGATCATGAACATGATCAGGATCTGGTACTTCACCGCTTCCAGCGGCGGACTGCCGGCGAGGATCTGACCGGTCATCATGCCCGGCAGGCTGATGAGCCCCGCCGCCGCCATGGCGTTGATGATGGGGATCATGCCCACGCGCATGGCGTCGCGGCGGATCTCCCCCACGGCCTCCACGGCGGTCTGCCCCAGTGCGAGGCGCGTCTCCAGCTGCTCGCGTTTCTCCCACACCTGTTGCGTGAGGCGGTCCAGCGCCAGCGCTACGCCGTTCATGGTGTTGCCCAGCATCATGCCCAGCAGCGGAATGGAATACTGCGGTTCGTACCAGGGCTCGGCGCCCAGCACCGTGAGCAGCACCAGCAGGGTGACGCTGAAGGCGGAGATGAACATGGACAGGGTGCCGAGGCCGTAGCCCCAGGCGCCGCGGAAACGCCGCTGCTGGCGGCGCATGACCTCGCGCCCGGCGGCGAGCAGCATGACGATGCCCATGAGCGCCACCCAGCCGAGGTGGACATTGGCGAACAGGGCCTTGAGCACCAGCCCCACCAGCAGCAGTTGCACCGTGGTGCGCAGCGCCGCGACGAGCAGTTGCAGGCCGAGACCGAGGCGGAAGCGCAGGGACAAGAGCGCCAGGGCCAGCACCAGCAGGGCAGCCAGAGCGAGGTCGAGGGGCGTGAGCAGGATCAGGCTCATGCCGCCGCCAGTCTCCCGTGCTCCAGCACCAGGATCTGATCGGCAATGCGTTTCGCCTGTTCGCGATCATGGCTGACCCAGATCACCGGCGCGGCCTCGGCGGCGCGGTAGTCGGCAATGAGGGCCTCCACGCGGCACGTGTTGTCGCGGTCGAGGCTGGCGGTGGGCTCGTCCAGCAACAGGACGCGCGGCCGGTTGGCCAGCAGGCGCAGGATGGCGAGGCGCTGGCGCTCGCCGGTGGAACAACGCGCCATGTCCCAGTCCATGATGTCGGCGGCAAGCGCCAGCGCGCCCACGTCCACCGCGTCGGGATCGGCAAAGTGTTCGCCCACCCGATCGAACCACCACTGGCTGTGGGCGGGCAGGTAAGCCACCCGGCGGCGCCACTCGTGAGCGCGAAGGGACTCGCAGGGCCGGCCGTCCAGCAACAGGCGGCCGCGGTGGGGCAGGAGATCCGCCATGGCGCGCAACAGCAGGGACTTGCCGCTGCCCGAGGGCCCGCGCAGGACGAGACAGCGACCGGCATCGAGGCGCAGGTCCACCGGTCCCACGTGCAGGACGGCAAGCTGTTGGGCGACGAAGGTGCTCAGAACGGTAACCTCGGCGAGGGACGGCGCACAGGCGTGCCATTCTCGGGTCTCGGCGGCCGCGCTGCAAGTACCTCCACGACGGGCAGCAAGCGCGCGGCGCAAAGGAAAAGGGCGCCGCTGTTGCCAGCGACGCCCTCTCCGGTCGGGCTTGTTGCCGAATCTACGGCAGCGCCGGGATCAGATCCCCGAACCCTTGGCGCCGGTAAACTCGGGATAGGCCTCCATGCCGCACTCGGCCAGGTCCACGCCCTCGTACTCCTCTTCCTCGCTGACGCGGATGCCCATGATGGCCTTGATGACGAACCAGGTCACGAAGCTCGCGGCGAAGACCCATACCAGGATGGTGAGCAGGCCGATGAGCTGGGCCGCGAAGCTCGCGCTGTCGTTGGTCAGCGGCACGGCCAGCAGACCCCACATGCCCACCACGCCGTGGACCGAGATGGCGCCCACCGGGTCGTCGATCTTCAGCTTGTCCAGGGTGATGATGGAGAACACCACCAGTACGCCACCGACAGCGCCGATGAGCGTGGCGCCCAGTGCCGTGGGCGTATCCGGGCCGGCGGTGATGGCCACCAGGCCCGCCAGCGCGCCGTTGAGCGCCATGGTGAGGTCGGCCTTGCCGAACAGCAGGCGCGCCACGATGAGCGCGGCGATGACGCCACCGGCTGCCGCGGCGTTGGTGTTGAGGAACACCATGGCCACCGAGGTGGCGTTACTGATGTCGCCCAGCTTGAGCACGGAACCGCCGTTGAAGCCGAACCAGCCCATCCACAGGATGAAGGTACCCAGCGTGGCCAGCGGCAGGTTGGCGCCCGGAATGGCGTTGACGCGGCCATCGGCGGAATACTTGCCCTTGCGCGCGCCAAGCAGGATCACGCCGGCAAGCGCCGCCGCGGCACCAGCCAGATGCACGATGCCGGAACCGGCAAAGTCCACGAAACCGATCCATTGCGCCTCGCCATCCTCGACCACCTGCTTGCCGGCTTCATCCAGAACCGGGAACAGCTCGCCGAGATTGAACATGCCGAAGACGTCGTTACCGCCCCAGGTCCAGCCGCCTTCCATGGGATAGATGTAGGCGGTCATGACCACGGCAAACAGCAGGAAGGCCCACAGTTTCATGCGCTCGGCCACGGCGCCGGAGACGATGGACATGGCGGTCGCAACGAACACCACCTGGAAGAAGAAGTCCGCCGCCTTGGCATAGACCGCGTCGCCACCGAAACCGTTCTCCGCCGAACTGGCCAGCGCGGCGGCCGCCATGGCGTCGGCGTTCTCGGCACCGTTCAACGCGATACCCGTCAGCAGGACACCACCGCCATCCGCGCCACCGTACATGATGTCGTAGCCCACCACCATGTAGGCGGTACAGGCGATGGCGAACAGGACGACGTTCTTGGTGAGAATTTCAGTGGTATTTTTTGCACGCACGAGGCCCGCTTCCAGCATGGCGAAGCCGGCGGCCATCCACATGACCAGGGCACCCATTACCAGGAAGTAAAAGGTGTCCATCGCGTACTGCAATTCAAAGATGTTGTTTTCCATATTTCAGGTCCTCTTTAAACCGTCTACAGCGCTTCGCTGCCGGATTCACCCGTGCGAATGCGAACGGCCTGCGCGACGTCGAGCACGAAGATCTTGCCGTCGCCGATCTTGCCGGTGTTCGCTGCCTTGGAAACCGCTTCGATGGCCTGATCCACCAGACCGTCATCGACGACCGCTTCCACCTTGACCTTGGGCAGAAAGTCCACCACGTATTCCGCGCCGCGATACAGCTCGGTGTGGCCCTTCTGGCGCCCAAAACCCTTCACTTCCGTGACCGTGACACCCTGCACGCCGATTTCGGAGAGGGCCTCACGCACATCATCGAGCTTGAAGGGCTTGATGATTGCCATTACGAGTTTCATTGTGTTGTCTCCTCAAGATAGGGCGTTCCCCGCCCCGCCCGGACTCGCGGCGGGCGGGGAACCATCATGTCCACCGCTTACAGGTCGAAGCTCTGACCCCAGGACACGGTGAAACGCGCATCGCCGGCGGCGCCCGGCAGGTCGTTGGAGTCATAGGCGAAGGTGAAGTCGCCCCTGGCCAGCGCCAGCTGGATATGCGAGTAGTCCGTGCTGGCGGGATCGTCGAAGTCGTAGTCGCCGTAGAGCACGGTCAGGGTGAGGTCCTTCTTCAGCTCGAACTCGGCGCTGACGTACAGATAGCGGTCGTCTTCGTAGACACCGGATTCCTTGCTGATGGTCAGGGCGAGACCGGCGCCGAAGTTCTGGTAGCTGGCGTTGACATAGACTTCATCGATGTCCGACTGCGCGGCACCCACCGGGTAGGTGTAGGTGATGTAACCCACGTCCAGGTCCACCCCACCGGCAGTAAAGTTGTAACCGGCGTAGAGGTCCATTTCATACTGGTTGCTGGCGCCCAGACTGGAGAGCCAGGTACCGGCGTAGAAACCGTTGCCGTGGTCGTAGTCGATGCCACCCTGGACGGCGGAATCATCGGAGCCCTGTGTGAGCCCACGGAAGATGTAGTTGCTGGTGACGCCGATGTTGCCGCTCAGGCTGCCGGCCTGGGCGTTGGCGCCCGCCGCCAGCGATGCCCCCAGGACGGTGGCCAACGCGATAGTTTTCATGGTCTTCATAAGTGTTCTCCTCAAGACGGATCGAAAAGGTATAATTTGTATGTTGATCGCCCCTGATGGAGTGCATGGCGCGTGCCAAATCGAAATCACCTTGTTTAACAATCGGTTATGCTTACATGGACAGGGGCCTGCACCAATCTGGATCGTGTTTTGGTGCGCTGCACCGGCATCTGCCCCCTATTGGTGCACAGGCGAACACGGTCACAGTTTCCCCGCCCGGGCGCAGCACCTTTTCCCCGGCGCGGCCAACACGGGATGCCCCCATGGCAAACGAGACACTGATTGATGACGTGATGGCCCAGCTGGGCCGCCAGCTGGACAAGCTGCTGCCGAAGGGACTGTCGCCGTCGGTGCTGCAGGCCGACGTGGAACGCGCCCTGCGCACCGCGCTGGAGCGCAGCCTGGCGAAAATGAACCTCGTCACCCGCGAGGAACTGGACGTCCAGACCGCCGTCCTGGCCCGCACCCGCGAGAAGCTCGAGGCACTGGAAAAAACGGTTGCGGCGCTGGAGGCAAAGTTAAAAAATAGTGACTAGCGATCTGCTAGGAGCACCGCCCCCGGTGCGATAACCCAACCCCGCCAATCGCGCCGGGGGCGGTGCTCCTGCCAACATGGAAGGGAAGCCATGTCATTTTCCGTTGTCCATACCCGGGCGCAGAACGGCATCGACGCGCCCGCCGTCACCGTCGAGACCCATCTCGCCAACGGCCTGCCGGCCTTCTCCATCGTTGGCCTGCCCGAGGCCGCGGTGCGAGAGAGCCGCGACCGGGTGCGCGCGGCACTCATCAACAGCCACTTCGAGTTTCCCGCGCGGCGCATCACCGTCAACCTCGCCCCGGCGGATCTGCCCAAGGAGGGTGGCCGCTTCGACCTGCCCATCGCCCTGGGGATCCTCGCCGCCTCGGGGCAACTGGACGACCGCGCCCTCGATGGCCACGAGTTCATCGGCGAACTGGCGCTGAGCGGGGCCCTGCGCCCGGTACCCGGCGCCCTGCCGGTGGCCCTGCACACCCGCCGGGAGCAGCGCGCGCTGGTGCTGCCGGAGACCAACAGCGCGGAGGCGGCGCTGGTGCGCGACGTGACCGTCCACCCGGCCGCGGATCTGCTCGCCGTGTGCGCACACCTCAATGGCGAGGCGACCCTGCCCGCGGCCAGCACGGCGCCCCGGCCCGCCCCACCACCCGAGGGCGTGGATCTCGCCGATGTACGCGGTCAGCACCAGGCCCGCCGCGCGCTGGAGGTGGCCGCCGCCGGCGGCCACAACCTGCTGTTCTTCGGCACGCCGGGCACCGGCAAGTCCATGCTCGCCACCCGCCTGCCGGGGATCCTGCCGCCGCTCTCGGACGAGGCGGCCATCGAGACCGCGGCCATCTACTCCATCAGCGGCCAGCCGCTGGATCCGCAACACTGGGCCCGCCCCCCCTTTCGCCAGCCTCATCACACCGCCTCCGGCGTGGCGCTGGTGGGAGGGGGCTCACACCCGCGTCCCGGGGAGATCTCGCTGGCCCACCAGGGCATTTTGTTTCTGGACGAGTTGCCGGAATTCGACCGCCGCGTGCTGGAGGTACTGCGCGAGCCCCTGGAGACCGGGCGCATCAGCATCTCCCGCGCCGCCCGCCAGGCGGAGTTCCCCGCGCGTTTCCAGTTGATCGCCGCCATGAATCCCTGCCCCTGCGGCTACCTCGGCCACCCCGACGGCCGTTGCCGCTGTACGCCGGAACAGATCCAGCGCTACCGCGGGCGGATCTCCGGCCCGCTGCTGGATCGCATCGACATGCACGTGGAGGTCCCACCCCTGCCGCGAGGCGGCCTGCGGGAGGAAAGTGGTGCAGCGCCGGAGGACAGCGCCAGCGTGCGAGCGCGCGTCGGCGCCGCGCGGCAACGCCAGCTCGCCCGCCGGGACAGTCTCAACGCCCATCTTGGCCCGGCGGCGCTGAAGGCCTGTTGCCGGCTTAGCCATGACGACCAGGCCCTGCTCGATGGCGCCATTGAAAAGCTCGGCCTGTCGGCGCGCGCCACGGATCGCATCCTGCGCGTGGCCCGCACCATCGCCGATCTCGACGCCAGTGAGGACATCGCCACCGCGCACCTGGGCGAGGCGCTCTCCTACCGGCAGCTGGATCGGGCGCCGCGCGCTTGATACGCCGCATGCGCCTGTTTCACACTGTGGCGCGGCGGAACCGAAACCCGCCGGAGTCTGACTGAGCCGCCATGGAATTCATCCTGTTCACCTTGCCCGTTACCCTGCTGGCAATAAGTTACCGTGTGACGCGCTTTCTCTATCCCGCACTCGTGGTGATGGCGGCCTTTTTCGTGAGCTGGAGTTTCATGGAAAATGACGGCGGCAGTTCCGGGCATCAAAGCATACGGCTCGGTTTCAACGCCCTGCTCGGGATCGGCCTGCTGTTGCCGGCCATGGCCGGGATCACCACCCTTGTTCTCAGGCGCCACCGCAGTGTCCATGCGCGTTTCGGCCAGGGCCCCCTGTGGCCCCGCTGGTGGCGCGCCGCCCTGTGGCACGCTCTCGGCATGGCCCTGATGGGCCTCGCCGTTGTCCTCGCCGGCATTGCCGCCGTTCTCCTGGACTGAAAAAGGGCGCCGCGAAGCGACGCCCTTCGTGGGGTACGGCCAGTGGATTGCGCCTAGAAGGTCTTCTTCCAGCCCACCACCACGCGGTAGTTGTCGGTGGGGTTGCCTGCGCCGATATCGTCGTCGGTGAAGCTCAGGCCGAGGCTGAATTCACCCTTGCTGAGGGTCACGGCGATGTCGTTGTAGTCGGGCAGGATGTCGCGCGAGTACATGCCAAGATGGAGGTTGAGGGCGTAGCCCTGCGTCAGCGGCATGTCGTAGGCGCCTTCGAGGTAGTAGTTCTTGTTGTCGAGATCGGCGGAGAATTTGGCGGTGAAGCCGTTCTGAAAATCGGCGCCGATGAAGATCTCCTCGAAGCTGGCGTTGGAGACGTTGGGGTACTGGTAGCTGATGAGCCCCACGTCCAGCTCGATGCCCTGCCGGACGGTGAACACGTAGCCGCCGTAGAGATCCAGCTCGTAGCTGCCGGTGGCCCCGCCGGCCTCGGAGGTCCAGGTGCCGAGATAGAAACCGGAATCGTCGGTGAAGTCGATCCCGCCCTGCACCGCGGCGGTGTCGTTCGTCTGGGTCACACCGCGGAAAAGATAGTTGGAGACCACGCCGACGTTGGCCTCGAGCTTGCCGGCCGCGGTGGCCATGCCGGCCAGCGACAGCAACACTGCCGTGGCCAGAACCCTGCGCATTGTTGTTTTCATTTCCTTGCTCCCTTTCGATGAATTTGAGGTTGAGAATCCGGGCAGGCGCAAGTTTACGTCAAAACGCACCGTGATGGTGCAAGCCCGGCGTCCTGAAGCGTGCCTGCGTCACATTTCGCGGCCCGCGGGGCGAGTTTGTGCCGCGCCGCGGCCGCCTGCTAGAATCCCGCGCCATTGGCGCCTCCCTCGCTACCGTGTCCGGGCGAGTCTCGCTGCACCCGTGTTTTTCATGTTCGCTGGATGAAGGCCGTATCGCCCACCATGTCACTGGATCTCAACCTGCCACAGCAGGAGGCCGTCAGGCACACCGGCACGCCCCTGCTGGTGCTGGCCGGTGCCGGCAGCGGCAAGACCCGCGTCATCACGCAGAAGATCGCCTACCTCATCGGTGAGCGGGGCATGCCTGCCCGCCATATCGCCGCGGTGACCTTCACCAACAAGGCGGCACGCGAAATGAAGGCCCGCGTGGGCAGGCTGCTCGGCCAGACCCCCGAGGGCCTGCGCATCTCCACCTTTCATGCCCTGGGGCTGGACATCATCCGCCGCGAGGCGCGCCACCTGGGCCTGCGCCCCGGCTTTTCCATCTACGACAACCAGGACAGCGCCAACCTGATCCGTGATCTCATGTGCCGCAGCTTCGGCGATGACGGCAAGCAGGCGGAACGCACCCAGTGGCGCATCTCGGCCTGGAAGAACGACTTCCTGCAACCGGAGCAGGTGTTGCTGGAAGACAAAAGTGACGCCATCAGCGCCGCGGCCATGCGCGTGTACGCCGACTACAACCGCCACCTGCGAACCTGTAACGCGGTGGACTTCGACGATCTCATCATGCTGCCGGTGTTGCTGTTCCGCGAGCAGCCGGAGATCCTCGACAAGTGGCGCAGCCGTATCCGCTACCTGCTCATCGACGAGTACCAGGACACCAATGCCACCCAGTATGAGCTGGTGCGCGCGCTGGTGGGCGAGCGCCAGGGGCTCACCGTGGTCGGCGACGACGACCAGTCCATCTATGCCTGGCGTGGTGCGTGCCCGGAAAACCTCGCGCGCCTGCAAACAGATTTCCCCGATCTGCGCGTCATCAAGCTGGAACAGAATTACCGTTCCATGGGGCGCATCCTCAAGGCCGCCAATGCGCTCATCGGCAACAATCCCCATGTCTATGAAAAGCGCCTGTGGAGCGATCTGGGTTACGGCGATCCCATCCGCGTCATCCGCACCGCCAACGAGGAAGACGAGGCCGAGCGCATTGTCGCCGAGTTATTACACCACCGTTTCCAGAAGGGCTCGCGCTTCGGTGACTATGCCATCCTCTACCGCGGCAACCACCAGTCGCGCCTGTTCGAGAAACAGCTCGCCCTGCACAACGTGCCCTATTACCTCAGCGGCGGCACTTCCTTTTTCGCCTACAGCGAGATCAAGGACATCATGGCCTATCTGCGCCTGGTGACCAATCCCGAGGACGACAATGCCTTCCTGCGCATCGTCAACACGCCGCGCCGCGAGATCGGTCCCACCAGCGTCGAGGCGCTGGTGCGTTTTGCCGCCAGCCGGCACAGCCACCTGCTCAACGCCTGCTTTGACAATGCCATCCACAGCGAACTCAAGACCCGCGCGGTGAACAGCATCCAGGCCTTCGCCAACTGGGTGGTGGACATGAGCCAGCGCGTGGCGGCGGGCGAGAGCGTCGAGGTGGTGCGCGACATCATTCGCGACATCGGCTACGAGACCTGGCTCATCGACAACTGCAAGGAACGCGAGGACGCCGAGCGGCGCATGGGAAACGTCAACGACCTGGTGGAATGGATCTCACGCCTGTCACGCGAGCAGAAGGAAGGCGGCCTCGGCGAGGTCATCCGTCGCCTGACCCTGCTCGACATGCTCGACCGCGACGACGACAATGCCCGTGACCAGGTGAGCCTCATGACCCTGCACGCCGCCAAGGGACTGGAGTTCGACTGCGTGTTTCTCGTCGGCTTCGAGGAAAACCTCCTGCCCCACCGCGCCAGCATCGAGGAAGGCAACATCGAGGAAGAACGCCGCCTCGCCTACGTCGGCCTCACCCGCGCCAGGCGCGAGCTCACCCTGAGCTTTGCCGCCAGGCGCAAGCGCCATGGCGAGATCGTCGAATGTGAGCCCAGCCGTTTCCTCGATGAACTGCCCGCCGACGACCTCGACTGGAGCGGCCGCGACAACAATCTCAGCGACGAGGAAAAGAAGGCGCGCGGACGTGGACACCTCGCCGGTCTGCGGAAACTCCTGGCAACGGAGTGATCTCCGTGTAAAACCCGCCGCGGCTCACCGGCGTACCCAGCTCGCCGTTCATACGGGAAGCGGGGACAACTCAGCCGCCTGATGCCGCCTGCTTGCGGATTTCCATCAGGCCCGGCCACAGATCGATGAGCTGTTTGCGTATCTTGGGCTCGGATTCCAGGACAAATGCGAGAAAGGCCTGTGCCACCAGTGATAGCTCCTTGCCCCTGGGATGCGCAATGTACCACTGTCGCTGTATCGGGAAACCCTCCACGTCCAACACCGCCACCGGACCCGTGCTACCCTCAAGTGCCAGGGTATGCAGGGAAAGGATCGACAAGCCAAGGCCACCAACGATGGCGTGCTTGATGGCTTCGTTACTGCCCAGTTCCATGCGGATCCTGGGGCGCAGCTTGGCGGCGGAAAACACTCGCAGGCTGGCATCTCGTATCCCCGAACCGGGCTCGCGCAGTATAAGAGGCTCTTCAGCGATGATCTCAAGGGGAATCTGCTTCCGGCCCACCAACGGGTGGTTTTGCGGCGCCATGACGACCAGCGGATTGGGCGCGAAGGCATGGGTTTCCACCTGGATATCGTCGGCCGGTGTTGAGCCCATGATGTAGAGATCATCCTCGTTGGATTGCATCCGCTCGATCACCCTGTCGCGGTTGGTCACCTTGAGGGAGACCTCGATTCCTTCATGCATCTGGCTGAATTCACCCAGCAGCTCAGGTGCGACGTACTTGGCGGTGGTCACGACGCACAGGCGCAGGCGGCCACGCTTGATACCCTTGATATCGGCGATTTTCATCTCGAGGTTGGCGAGTGTCTCGAAAATCTCACGACAGGCCTCATAGAGTTCCAGTGCCGCCTCGGTGGGTTTGACACTGCGCCCGACGTGCTCGAACAGGGGCAGGCCCATGGCATCCGCCAGTTTCTTGACCTGCATGGAAACGGTCGGCTGGGTGAGAAAGAGTTCCTCCGAGGCGCGGGTAAAGTTCCCGTGCCGCACGATGGCCTCGAACACCTGGAGCTGGCGCAGGGTGGCATGCCGGATCAGGTAATCGGGCATGGAGATCGATGGCGTGGAATCGTGGTCTTGTGTCGGCACGGCTCGCCCCCCGGTATTAAAACCGCGTAAAATACTAGGATATTAGAAGTTTATCACCGAACGGCAATAGATATATATAGATATTATCCGCCAATAGGATAGATAATAATAAATACATTAATCCCGATCCCCGCAGGCAGGTTCCAATACCCACCCTTGCAGGGCCGTGACTAATTGATTTACAGCCAAAATACAGCACCAGGCGCCTGATCGCCCCCTTTCAGCCGCGAAACAGGCCAGAACCGCCTGCCGCCGGACTGTGGGTTTGCCGGCGGTCAGTCCGGCCAGACGCGACGACCGCTCTGGTAGCCGTCAGACTGGGCCTTCGGGCCCTTCTCGGTGTGGCGCGCGACCTTCTTCTGTAGCGCCGGTTTGGCCGCAGCCGGCTTTTGCCTCCCTACGGGCATCGGCGCGGATGACTGTTTCGGCTCCCCGCTGCCAACACCCGTGCCGGCCTTGGTTTTGCGCATGGAACCCAAGAGTTTTTCTCGGGTCTTGTCCTTGCTGCTCATTGTCGGGTTATCTCCTCGATGAGTTGATCCAGTTCCTCGACAGCCCCGGCGCCACGCCTGCCCATGGCATAGACGCTACGACCTTCCAACGCGCTGGCACGGTACACCGCGCGTCGCCGAATGGCGGTAACTGCCACCGGTACGTCGATCTCCGACAGGGCGTCGCGCATCAACTGCGACAAGGTCGTGCGCGGCTCCAGTTGGTTGATGACCAGCAGGGCACGCAAGCCGGGGTTGTGCGTTCTGGCCTCTTGCACCGCCTGCTCGATGTGGACGGACGCCCACAGATCGAACGGCGACGGCTGCACCGGTATCAATGCCAGGTCACTAAAACGCAAAATAGTTCGTGTCTGCATCGCTTGAACAGATGGCGGGCAGTCCACCACTATATAGTCGTATTCCCCGCCGAGAGACCGAACCCTGCTGCCAGGGTCGTCGCTTGCGCTAATCACCTCGGGCAAGGCAGTATCTTCCGAGATCGCGCGCCACTGCGCAGATGAGCCCTGTGGATCGGTGTCGAGTATTGCGGCCGAACCGGCCTGACGCGCCAGCCCAACGGCAAGATTTACCGCCAGCGTAGTCTTGCCGGCGCCACCTTTATTCCCAACCAGGGCGATGACGGGCATCGGCTGACCTTAGTCTTTTTTCCTGGCGCTGAACAGTTCCTCGTAGGCTTCTGCCAGACGCCGCTGTGCTTCACCAAGCTCACTCGAGTCCTCGTCACCGTGGATAGTCACGTTGACGTAGTCCCGCCCGAACCCCATGTCTGGGAAAAGCCCTTCACGCTCCGAAATGTCCGCCGCGTCGTCGAGAAAGTCCCGTAAACTGTCATAGTCCGGAAAATCATAACGCCGTTCCAGTCGCACTGGGCGCGTACGTTCTTGCCACTGTTCACTCATTCTCCCGCTCCTCTTAGCTGGCATTTGCACTTCCCTCGTTTGCGCCAGACCGCCCAAGTTCACTGAGCCATTCCGTCAGTTCCTGCGCGTGTTTCTTCTCCTCGCTAAGCAGTCCCTCGAAGAATACACGGTTGTCCTGGTCGCCGATACGGGAACAATGTGCCACGGCCTGCGTATACAACTGTACCAGTTCCAGCTCGAACTCCAGATCGTATGTCAACAGGTCACGCAGACTCTGGCCCAGTTTCACAGGACGAAGCTGTGAGGCATTGGGCGCCACTGAGAGAGCCAGCATCCGGGCGATAATCCTTTCAGCATGCATCAGTTCTTCGTTGGCTTCATCACGCAGTTGCGCGGATTCCTCGACCAGGCCCCAGATCCCGAGCAGTCGGGCCTGCGTGGTGTAAAGCTGGACCGCAGAGAGCTCAAAACTCAGAGCCCGGCCGAGATAACCCAGGACTTGCGAATCGGCATGAGTTTGCAACATGACGACAGACTACACGCTCAGCTTGTCACAACCGGTAAGTTATTAGCTCCGCGACGGTCGGTTGCCGCCCGAGTCATCGAGAACAGGCTCAACCTCACGATGAGGACGGGCAATAATGTGCGCCGCTACCAGGCCATCGCCAACGCGCTCGCAGGCATCTGCGCCGGCACGGACGGCGGCATTTACTGCGCCGGTTTCGCCGCGAACGAGAACGGTGACATAGCCGCCACCGACAAACTCCCGCCCGATAAGGCGAACTTCTGCGGCCTTGGTCATGGCGTCCGCCGCTTCGATGGCGGGAACCAATCCGCGCGTTTCAATCATACCCAGTGCAATGCCAAAGTTTTCATTGGCCATGGCAAAATCTCCTGTTCATTCAGTTAAATTCAATACCCGGCATCAGGCCTTGGCTGCGTTGCCGCCTGTAGGCAATACCGGCTCCACTTCACGGTGAGGGCGAGCGATGATGTGTGCGGCAACCAGCCCATCACCTACACGCTCACAGGCATCTGCGCCGGCACGTACCGCCGCGTTAACAGCACCCGTCTCACCGCGAACCAGTACGGACACATATCCGCCACCGACGAATTCGCGCCCAATGAGACGAACCTCGGCCGCCTTGGTCATGGCATCGGCGGCTTCAATCGCCGGCACCAGACCTCGCGTCTCAATCATTCCCAAAGCAATACCATAGTTGTCGTTAGCCATTTTCGTGTCTCCTTCTGACTCGGTTGTTTAACTAGAAACTCGTGTTACATCGGGAAGAAAGAACCTAAGATTGTTCTTCCTTCCAGAAATCTATAATTCCGCAGATCGTCAGATCTGTCAGCACCTCGTAATCGCCGGTCGCATACCTGGCTGCCGATCCCATTGCCGTGAATACCCAGTTGCCTTCTCGGCAACCCACCGGATCGACCGCCACCTGGCGCTTTCCTGTTTTTACGTTTCGCAGAACCCTAAGGCTCGCATGTTCCAGACCAGAGATCCGCTGAGTACAGACGAGAGGGGCTTCCACCTGCAAAATCTCCATGGTTCTATCTCCCTTCCGGCGGCCAGTGATCGATGATCCCTACAATGGTCAGATCACTCGGATAATCCTTGCTGCCCGCGGCTTCACGCGCCGCGGAACTCCCCACGCATATAACCCAGTCACCCGGCTTGCAACCCACTGCATCGACGGCCACAGCAGACGCGCCACCATCGTTGACGACCTGCAAATGCCTATGACCCAAACCTGGTATGCGATTGGTCGAGACCAGAGGCCCTTCTACCTGGCAGATTTTCATCAATGCGCCCCCACTGAACTCTGTGCATATACAGACGAACCCAGAACTTCTATCCGCTCCCCGGCAGCGCAATCGCGGATTGCCTGCAAGGTATGAAACAAACCTTTTTTTACCAGTTCTTCGTAACGCGCCTCGAGGGCTTCTGCCACTCGCCTGCAACTGGTAGCGGCTCGCTCGCGCGCACCTGGCACATGGCCGTGGTAATCGAAACGAATTACGACTGGAACCGGCAGCCCATGCGCGACATTCAGTCCGGTAAATATCTTTATGCCCACGTCCAGATCGGCTGCCCCTTCCTCGACCGTGTTCATATATGTGAAGTATGTGAGATTGCGTATCTGAATTTCTTCAAAGCCAATTCCGACCCCGATAAATCGCTCTGCGTGTCCGATATCCGGGTATGCGCCCCGGTAATTCCGTCTGACATACTCGAGTTGAGAAATATTGTTCGTCACCAGGCGACATACCAGATCAATCATGCCGGGCGTCGCGCCACTGCTGGCAGCGCGGACCGTTTTTTCAACCGTCACCATGGCCTGGTCGGCATTCATGCCACTCGTGGCCGCGTAAACTTTGCCCGTATCGACAAAAGTGTCGATGTCAATTTTTCCATTCTCGTCGGCAACGTGGATACGAATGGAATCTGTATCTGTATCCAGGCCAATCAACAGGAGATCGATGGAGGCCCCGCAACAAAAACTGTTTTCCACAGCCTGCTGAAATGCATACAGGCTTTTCCGCCCGGCCTCAGACGCGCGGCGCGTATCTGAACCGTGGGCTGCACAGCCTTCGTGCTCCGGATCGCCAGAGCTGAAATGATAGACGACGGCCTTGAGATAGCGCGTTGGCTTGTCCGCGGTATCAGGGCGACCCTCACGATAACGAAAGAACTCCGTCTCGATCCATTTCTCCAGGCTGTCCTCAATGTCAAACATCGCGCCTGCATATGATTTCCGCCTGACTTCCCGGTAAGGCAGTCGCAACACGTAGCTTATTACGTGCGCAAGCCTTCCATCGGCACAGGGTGAAACGTCCATCGTATGGAACCCACACCGCAACAGAAATGACTGGAAGTCCTCGTCTGTGTCAATATCCTGTCGGGTAAAGAAATCGTCGCTAAAGCGCCGGTATGTCTCGAACATGCACCAGGCATACAGGCCACGCATGTCCAGCTGATTAACCCACGCATCTGCAAGTATTTGGCAGGGCAACTCAAAACCCAGTTGCTTGCGCGCCAGTTCCTGTGCCCTTTCTTCAAAGTTCCCCTCGTGCTGCAAGGCCGAAATCTGTCTCAATACGGGAACGATGTTGTCAAACGCATCTTTGACACGTTTTTCGTAGTTGAACAACTGCTGGTTCTGACGCTCGTTACACAAGGGATGTGCTGCCCCGTCCGAAACAGCACGCGAAAAGGCGTGCCCTGCACCATCCGGGCGCACGGATTCCGCCCGCGCCGGCGCACCTGAGGCATTGATCGGCATCGACCACCTCCGTGTACGTGCTGCTTTTCGTCGTGAACCCAACATGGTTTTCAGTGTTTCCGGTTTCCTTAGCCGCGAGCCCCACCGGAATAGGTCACCAGGGACCCCTTCTCAGTATTGCCGCTACTGCCCGTGACCTTGCTGCTCGGCACAGGCAGTTCTTCATTACGCTTGGCGGCCAGTTCCATAGCCATCGACGACGAATTACCACGGCGGGTAGGGTTCCGCTTCGTCGCGGACAGTCCTTCGGTACCGGTAACGCGCTCGTTACGGTCCCAGTCGTCGCCCGTAATTCGGAGTCCAGCGTCCTGACCCTCTCCCGTTACCCGCGACTTGATACGTTCTTCAACCACTGTCGTGACCTGCGGAGCCACCGGGGGTCCACCGTTCCCAAAGCGCGCTTCTTCCGTCCCGGTTACCTTGCCGTCGGCCTTGCCAAACGGCCCGGTAATTTGGCCTTTCTCGTATTTCGTACCCGTTACCGCCTCATGTTCCGCCGGCGCACGGGAAGCATGGCTCGGTGCCCCGACGCTGAACTGACCCCAGGGCGTCTCTCCCAGTTTCTGTGGAAAATCCGGGCTGGAACTGTCTGCCGGCACACCCGGGCAGGCATTGGCAAACTGATCAGCACCGACGTACGGCGTACCCGTGAGCGGCTCGCAGGCGCCCTTGTCAGCGCCAGTCAGCACGCCATTGAGACCCGGCTGCTGGCCGGTGATCGGCATACCCGGCGTCGCACGACGCTGCGCGCTCCGCTCCCGCGCGATGAGCTGTTGGCCAGGCGGACAGTATTCCTGGTAGTTCTCCACCCCGGCATACGGTGTTCCCGTTACTGACTTGCACGTCCCAGGCTCGTCACCAGTTACCCTGGTATCACGGCCGGTCAGGGTACCGGTCACGGGATTTTCCTTTAGCGTTGCCGACACCCCGACCTTGCGGTCGGTTGCCTTCGGCGTGGTGTTACAGAAGGTGCTGTACTGTTCCTGGCCGACATAGTCGTCACCTGTCACGTTGCGGCAACTGCCCGGTTCGTCACCGGTAACACGCTGGTTACGTCCCACCAGGGTCCCGGTTACGCTGCCGCCCCGCAGGGTACTGCTCACGCCGACCTTTTCCGGCGCGCGGCCACCATTGCCCGACTGCATGACCGACGTGCCAGTCAGTTCCCGTGTTGAACCCGACTCGTCGCCGGTCACCTTTTCGGAGCGACCCACATTGTTGCCGGTAACTGTTTTTCCCCTGCGTGTTTCCGAGCTCGTGATCTTGGGCGGCCCCGCTTCGACACTTGTATTGCAGAATTCCTGCACCTGCCCCGCGCTCACGTACTGATTTCCGGTCACGCGTTTGCAGGTACCCGGTTCGTTTCCGGTTACCCGGGCACTACGATCCAGCCTGTTACCACTCACGGTATTACCTGTCGCTGTCGAGGTAACCTGAACCTTGGCCGGCGATCTGGGTACTTCCGCCTGACAGAATTCCCGGAAAATTTCCGCACCCAGGTATTCTGTGCCAGTGACAGGACGACAGGTACTCGGCTCGTCACCAGTGACGGTGCTGCTGCGGCCAACAATGGTGCCGGTCACGGTCTGGCCGTGGCTCGTTTGACTTGCGCCGACCTTCCAGGGCGCATCCTCCGCCCCTGCGCTTTCCTTGCCGGGACGGATACGACCACTGGGTCGACACTTGCTGTCCGCACTGCCACTATCGCACTTGCCACGCGTGCTGCGCTCTTCGCGAATTGAACGCGCGAGTTCCCGCCCGGAAATATTCGGGTTCGTTGCGCGCGCAGTCTGGGCAGCGCTCGGGCCGTTCCCGGTCAGCGCCGCCTTGCCACGTGTCGAGAGGGCGATACGACGAGCGAGAGATGCCGCACGAGCCGGGTTTTCAATCTTCCTGCCGGCACGTATCACTGGCGCAGGGGATGCGACACCGGTGGCCGCAGAAACCTCCGACCGTTCCTTGCTCGCCTTACAACCGCAACCACATCCGGACTTTTCAGCTGCAGGGCCAGACTCGCTACTTGCCCGCACCGGCGCCGTTGTATTGCCAATTTCGTCGCTACGTGTACGGTCCTGGCTGACAACAGATGCCTTGCCACCGACCGACATGGCACGGCGGCGCGCCAGAGAATACTGGCGGGTTGACATGGCCGTTCCGGTGCCCGCGGCGCCCGCACTACTCGCCGTGTTCGCCGCTGGGTCGACTGTGGACGAGGCATTCTTGCTGCCCTGTCGGCTCTGCAGACCCGCCTTGCCTTTCTCGTAGGAAAGACGGCGACGCTCCATGGCGATCTGGCGTGCGGTCTTGTTAGCAGTTTGTGTCATGTTTATCTCCACTACACCTGTGTCGTACTTGGCCTTCTTTTAGATCCTTTCCTCCGAGATAGGCTTGTTGGTTACACTGCCTATCGCGCGTCGTAAACGACGAAGCACACGCCCTGACTCTGGGTATAGCTGTCATAGCCTATCAGGCGCACATGATGATCCGGATACGCACGGTGACAGGCCTCCATTTCAGCAACGACGTTGTTCAGGTTGCTCTCACCAAAAAACGGCAGCTTCCACATGGTCCAGTAGTGATCAAAAGCCTGCGTCGGATGCGCGTGTTCAATGGCCGGCGTCCATCCTTGTGAAATGATGTAGTTTATCTGAGCGTAGATCTCGTCTTGGCTTAACCTGGGCAGAAACCCGAAAGTCTCCAGCGTATGTTGTGTATGGTAATCACCTGCGGTTTGATGTTGCATCTTGTTATCCTCTGAATAAATTTACTAAATTCTTCCAGCCATCCAATTACAAGCTCAACCAACGTCCAGCTTGTCAACGGTTTCAAATTCGAATTTGATTTCCTTCCAGGTTTCCATTGCCATGGCCAGCTCAGGACTATGCTGCGCTGCCGTAGTAAGGATTTCCTTACCCTCTTTCTCGAGGTGACGTCCCTCGTTACGGGCCTTAACACATGCCTCTAGTGCAACGCGGTTGGCGGCGGCACCTGCGGCGTTGCCCCAGGGGTGGCCCTGGGTACCGCCACCGAACTGAAGCACGGAATCATCGCCGAAGATGGTGACCAGAGCCGGCATGTGCCAGACATGGATACCACCGGATGCCACGGCGAACACGCCGGGCATGGAGCCCCAGTCCTGATCAAAAAACACGCCACGCGAGCGATCTTCCGGCACGAACGATTCGCGCAGCTGATCTACAAAGCCCAGGGTCGAGTTGCGGTCACCTTCGAGCTTGCCGACAACGGTTCCGGTATGCAGATGATCACCGCCGGAGAGGCGCAGGCACTTGGCCAGAACGCGGAAATGGATACCGTGCTTGGGATGGCGGTCGATTACCGCGTGCATGGCGCGGTGAATATGCAGCAGCATGCCGTTCTTCCGACACCAGTTCGCCAATCCCGTATTGGCAGTGAAACCACCAGTCAGGAAATCATGCATGATGATTGGCATACCAAGTTCCTTGGCAAACTCGGCGCGCTCGTACATGTCTTCGGGGGTCGCAGCTGTCACGTTTAGATAATGGCCCTTGCGTTCCCCAGTTTCCTGCTCAGCCTTCATGATGGCCTCGGCTACAAATTCAAATCGGTCGCGCCAGCGCATGAACGGCTGCGAGTTGACGTTTTCGTCATCCTTGGTCAGGTCGAGTCCGCCACGCAGGCACTCATAAACCGCACGGCCATAGTTTTTGGCTGAGAGGCCCAGCTTGGGCTTGATGGTACAACCGAGCATCGGACGGCCATACTTGTTGAGGCGATCGCGCTCCACCTGGATCCCGGCTGGCGGCCCGCCACAGGTCTTGATATAGGCAATGGGAAAGCGAATATCTTCCAGGCGGAGGTGCTTGAGCGCCTTGAAACCGAATACGTTACCCACGAGCGAGGTCAGGACATTGACGATGGAGCCCTCCTCGAACAGGTCGATGGGATAGGCCACAAACGCATAGAAGGACTCCGAATCCCCCGGTACATCTTCGATTCGGTATGCGCGGCCCTTGTAGTATTCGAGATCGGTGAGCAACTCAGACCATACCGTACTCCAGGTACCGGTGGATGACTCCGCCGCGACTGCCGCGGCGACCTCTTCACGCGGCACGCCCGGCTGGCCCGTCACCTTGAAACAGGCCAGCAGGTCGGTGTCCAATGGCACATAGTCGGGGGTCCAGTACTTCTCGCGGTACTCCTTCACACCCGCTTCGTATTGTTTAGCCATGTTCTACTCCTGATTCTGTGTGTAAAAAAATGCTTGAGCGTCTTGCGCGTGGTGGCAAGAGTACGACCTGAGGGGAACCGGGTACCAATCGAAGTTTTATTGCTGTTTCATCGATGCAAGTCTATGCATAAGAGGCCTGCCCAATAAGGAAGACTATAAGATATTACGGGCTCCATGCCGGGACACGGAGACACAGGGAATACATGTATTAAAACAAAGGTTATTGGGTGTTTTTCGTGCAGATTATGGCGTCCCTAAGAAAGAGAAGGGGCAATTAATAGATAACAATCTATGAGAAGCCATGTTTTTTCATATTATCGGCTAACTGTTTGACGCCTGTAGAATCGGCCCATGAAAAATCATGGCGCCCCAACTCAATGACCACCCCTTTTAATACACAGGCAACAATGAAGTTGCGTACCTATGTGTATGTCGATGCCCTGCAACCGCAACTGGCAGCTTACATGGCGACGGTATCTCAGGGGTTCCCGCCGGTTCCAGGCGATGCCTGTCTATGGGTAGAGGTATCGCCTGGCATGGCGATACACAGGGTCACTGATATCGGCCTCAAGGCGACCCAGGTACACCTGACGCAGAAGATCGTGGAACGTGAGTATGGCTCCATGGTTCTTCACCATCGCGACCAAAGCGATGTGATTGCCGCCGGTCACACCATATTGAGCCGAATGAATGCGCAGGTCGATGACCGTGTCGAGTGTAAAGTGGCATGGACGGAAACCATTCGCGGAATGAGCCCTGAACACTGTGTTCTGATCAACCGGCAAAACCGTATGGGTTCAATGATCCTGCCGGAACAAAGCATGTTCATCCTGGAAACCGAGCCAGCCGGTTATATCGTATATGCTGCCAATCAGGCAGAGAAGGCAGCAAACATTACCCTGATCGACGTCCGCGCGGTCGGGGCCTATGGACGCCTCATTGTGTCGGGACGTGAAGCTGATGTCGATGAAGCTGCCGCGGCCGCAATAGCCGCAGTTCAGAACCCGTCGAGGACCTGACCATGCATCGCAATGATCTCCTTGCGCTCTTGCAACGCCACCATTCCCGCCACATGGACGAGGCTGCCTATATCAGGCGCGCTATCCATCATATCAAGGATAACCCCGAAGTTTTTGATCGCTCCGCCCCAGTCCATGTAACCGGGTCGGCATGGGTTGTTAGTCCGAAACGGGATCGGGTGCTGCTTATGCACCACCGCAAGTATGGGCACTGGTTTCAGCCGGGAGGCCATGCCGATGGCGAACCGGACGTCATTAAGGTCGCCCTCAAGGAATGCACCGAGGAGACTGGTATCGACCCCTCGAATATCCACCTTGTTCGGCGCGAAATTTTCGATGTCGATATGCATGATGTCCCGCCTATCGGTGAAATACCCGCGCATGGACATATTGATATCCGTTTTCTGGTTGAAATCGATGATAGGCTGCCTGTTCCCGGCAACAAGGAGTCCCACGAGATAAAGTGGATACCCGTTCATGAGGTTCTCCACTACAATAATTTCCGCTCCACCTACCGCATGCTGGATAAAACCCGCTCACTTCGTCATTCCGATACGTGGGAGCCTCTCCGTCAATCATGCTGAGGGCACATAACTTTTACCTGCCCGGGTGTGAGCAAGGCTCAGCTGCGAAATTTTACCATGCGGGTCACCTGAATCTCGCTGACAAATACCACGCCGGAGTGCTCACTGAAAAACGGCTCTAGCCCTTCCAGTATGGGATCAACGAGATCCTCCGGAACGGCAACAAGTATCATTATCAGCACATCATCTTCGTTGAACATCAGGTGACCTTCATGGAAACCATGGCTGCCCTTGCCGGACAGGTTGTTGACGATGGTGTAGCCGGTAACGCCAGCACGATCAAGAATGTCAGTAGCAAAAGCCTGGTGCGCTCCTTCCAGGATAATCTCGAGTTTTTTCAGTGTATTCAGCTTATGAATGTTCATTACGCGCAATACTCCTCAGAATAAACCGATGTCAGTTCATTGCCGACCGGCTGTGCGTGCCATTCCCCATCAATGTAGATACAGGCTTTTTCCGTTTCGGGATCAATAACTACCATGCGCAACCAGTTGTTGCGAACCAGGTTTTTGACCGCCACTACGCTATCTATGGCACGCCGCGCATGTTCAAATGGCGCCTCGACAATTGTTATGAGCCTTATCGGCTGGTGATAAGGCTCCCCATCCCTGAATACCGTCTGCGCTGGCAGGCCGGTCCTCAAGTCGCTCAAGTTACCCGTCATAACGCCAACACGGCCGGCAACATTGTGATAAACCTTGCTGCCACTACCATAACGTTCATTATCTACTGTTGAAAAATAATGCTCCATATTGATCCACTGACCTACCACTAGCGGCCCGGCAAAAATATTTTCCAGCAGCAGGCCGCGGCGATCCAGACGATAGTCATAGGAATGAAGAAACGCGCGACCAGCGAGCTGCAGGCGCCGCGTCAGGTTGCGACCGCCGATAATAAACCAGGCATTACCGGATAAACCCCATTCCGGCCGCACCTGAGACCAATCCAGCGATTTTACTTGCATCTTCCGATACGACGCTTCGAGGCTCTCTGCCGAACCGCTGCCTGTGTCGTTCAAGGTGGGCAGACGCTCTCTCGCACACAGGCGTGACGCTGCATTCAGAGCATTTTGCAGGCGATCAAGATAAATCAGATGAGAACCCGGCATAAGGTCTAGGTCGTGCATCGTGATCTCGTCCGTTGTCGTGTTATGCAATGCAGGCACAAACCATGCGTCGTCCGGGATCGCGAACCCCGTTTCATTGAGTCTTCTGCGAACCTCCGGTTTGTTGGCCATTTGTGCCAACACGCGCGCGCTTACCAATCCATGGTTCCCGCCACAGGCACCGCAGTCAAGCGCGGATTCGTAGGGGTTGTTCTCTGAACTGCTGCCATGGCCAACCAGAAGAACGAACCTCGAGAAATCACGCGTCAAACCAATTGATTTCAGCGCGCTCCCAACAAAATTTGCCTGTTCATCCAAGGTGAAACCGATGCGCCCGAGCTCTTCCATTTGTAACTGGGAGTATGCCGGATTTATGCGATAGTCCTCACGCAGGCACTCTATTAATTTGGTAAGATCCTCCTCTGTCATACCAAGCGCAGAGGCTCGATGAAGCTCAGGCTCGGCATGGCCCATGGCCATCTCTCGAAGTTCGCGAACAAAATCATCAGTTAGGGTCGCGCTATCGATCTCTAACTCCTGCTCTACCGCCTTGGCAATCACCGCGCGTTGGACAGCACGCACGATGGAGTCGGCCTGTTCTCGCGTTAACTTGTCGAGCATAAGCCGTGTCTTCGGCGCGTCTCTGTTCAGTTTTTGGCGCCATCTGTTATAGGCATGGGGCGTTACCGTCTTGCCAATCATATCAAATCCGAATAGCAGCCCGATCGCTTCAACGGTCACGAATGGCGTAAGAATCGACTCCTTGAGAGAATGTAGTGCCTTCTCAAGCGCGCCGAGCGTAGCTGTCGAATCAGGTACGCTCATGGGCATTTCCAGGACCATGTTCCTTGGTGTCAACAACGCAGGACAAAGGTGGATCTCACTTCCCCTGCCCAGGGCCATCAGACTCACCGGCACACCAAAGAAGCCCGCCATGCCAAATGTCTGATAATCCCCGACCGTTTCCAGCTGTCTGCGAATGCGCTCAGACCGCGTGTCGATACAGAAAATTGCCTGTGCAAAAGGTCGCTTTTCGCGCGGCTCAGGTGGCGCCAGGCTGATTCCCTTTATCAGATCTGACATCGCAGCCGCTTCCATGGCTTTCAGCCAGATCATGCCCTCATGTTTTTCGAACTCCCGCAGAGTATTAAAGAGGCTGGCAAACGCCTCGTCGGGTAGATTTTTTAGTTCCTTCGCGCCTTTCATGTGATCAAACAGGAAAGAGAGCATTTCCGCCTGCGAACGCGCATTCTCGACACGTTTGGCTGCAAAGTATTCACTGAAGAACGCGGCGGGATCCTTTTTAGCCTTGCTTAGAAGTATTTTCTCTACGCGGTGAGCCATGCATGGCAGCACTTTGCCGCTATAGTATTCTCGCCGCAGCCACGCTTCCCGGGGTTGTGTCGTTATAAGCTCCATCACTTCGTCTCTGGTTGAGGCCAGGTGGTGGCGCCCGCGTTCGCCGAGCAGTGCCAGTGCCAGCGTAAGGCGAACGGCCAAGAAATCAACCAGATCCCCCGGATACTTGTTTGCCCAGAAATAATGTCTGGCCCCGGAGCGCCAGCGGATAAATCCGGCCCATCCATGAAGACGTGCGATTTCACGCTCGAAATACCCCATCCAGTGTTCTTCCGGGATCTTCAAGGTGCGCATAACAAAGTCGATAATATCCTCAGGTTTGGCACCTGCCGCAAGAATCTTGCTAATGTCGAGACCCCGCAAAGACAGACGCACGTTGTGCTGCGCGACCTGGCGCCAGGAGGTAAAGAATCCTTGTTCCCGGTTCGGAAGTTTCCACACGGATTGACCTTCATCGAAGAAATCCAGGCAGCTTTTTATGACCAATTCGTCCAGGCTGGTACCAAGATCAGTGCCATAGAGAATATCGATGGCCTCGTACAGGGGCTTGGTTCCAAGCAGCTCCTTCTGCAATTCCGTCGCGATTGCGTCCGGATCAGGCTCTTCGCAGTCAGCCAGTTTTTCCCCTTTAATCGTTGCCTGTATGTCCTTAACTCTGGCCGTTCCCGTATCTTTGATAACCGGCTCCTTGATTTCTGTCAAGAGGTGCATAAGAGTAGCACGCAAATCAATTCCTGGTATTTCGTTTCGACGGGAAACAAATCTGTCTACTTCTTCCTCCAGGTGGCGTCGATCTACCATGTTCAGCGACATATATTTCTGATACGCGGAGCGCTCAAGGAAACCGAGCCCATTGAACAAGCGAGTTCCCTTCTCGACTGCCTTTTCAAAAGGCATCTGTTCCAGCCCATGCAAAGGGTTATGATGGATAAATGTACGCATGGGCCAGAAAAACGGCACCGGCTCACCCGCCACGTACACCATGCTTCTGATCTTTAGGTGTTGTCCAAGTGTCGTACTCATTCTATAGCTCCCGAGCAGTACACTCCTACCACCGCAAGCCCCAAAAGGGAGATAACATTCACCAAAAGGTAGCCATGCCCAAGGTCACCAACCGCCCTCCGACCGCTACCGGAAAACAGACCCTGCAGGAGATTGGCAGCGGCCCATGTCCACAATAACCAGACACTGCCAACCGCGAACACGATGAACAGATTCGCCGGCATCGAGTTCATGATCATCAACAGGAGTGCGAAGAAAGATGGAAAAACCGGTGTTGCAATGATGCCAAGTATTACCATCACCACGATGGCCGAAAATCGGGGGGCGGATCGTGCCAGCCCTCCATACAGGCCCAGGTAGGCGGCACCAAAACGCGCTTCGAGCCAGCGACACAAAAATACCAACAAGATCAGTGGCAGGCTCATGCCCACGGCAAACAGAGCGAGGTACCGAGTATCAACTCCGTAGCCTACGCTTATCCACAAAAGGGACCAGGAAGATGTGGCAATGAAAGCCGTCCACAGGCCGATGTCCCTCAATGCCAGGGCGCGCATAGCGTACATAAGCGCTGTCACTGTCCCCCAGAGGGGAAGCCAGCTGGGTATCTCCTCCATAAATTCGACGACCAGCACAATGCCCACCTGTGGCCACGCCAGAATGAGCAAGGCGCGCAACATTGGTCCTCCGGCACGCACGAACAGGCCGTTGAACAGCATACTCAGCGGAAACAGGGGCAGAAAAAACCCTGCCAACAGTACGATCCCCAGCTCCATCTATCTCCACCTCAGGGCAACATTCAAACGCGCAGCTGTGCGGAGCAGAATCCGAGAGACCCAGGCATAGATATCGGCCAGATAAAACTCACGCGAAATCATCGCATACAAGATCAGCCGTACACGCCCAGGATCTCTACTCCCTGTCGTTCCATTTTTTTCCGAGTAGTAGGTCAACAGCCAGCCTGCTACGATGATCAGCGTCGTTGTCACGACCAGAATATCGAACCAGAAGATGTCTATACTCGAGGCATGATGCATAAGTTCCAGGAACTGCGCATCGGGATACAGGAAATTCTCGAAGACATGGCTAATGAGTGCATAACCCAACACTACGATAACAAATGACGATAGCACCATCGCAAGCAAGCGCCCGGGTCGTTCGGTTCGCATGCGGTAAGTTGCAAAAATCAGCTGGGCGCCAGTCACCCATCCGAAGAACAATAGCACCACGGCACCCTGCTTCTGGAAAAAATCCTGCTGTACAGCTAGATGGGCAAGAACCAGCACCACAACGGGTATGACAAGTGTTACGGCGGCCATAAACAGCCATGGCGGTTGACGTCTTGCAGGTTGTTTCTCGATCACAAATGTATAAAGTTCATCCTTTGGAATCCCGTCATCGTGTCGCGCTTCACCAATTACGCTACCGGCACCAAGAAAGAGCGCGCCTTTGAAGAGTCCGTGGGCAATCAGGTGGTATATGGCGAGCGAGAATGCGCCGACGCCACATTCCATAATCATGAAACCCATCTGCCCCATGGTTGAGTAGCCAAGCGATTTCTTAATGTCATTTTGCGCGAGCATCAGAACCGAACCGATTACTGCCGTAACCAGCCCTACAATGAACAAAAGGTGCAAAATATCTCCTGAGTACACGAAGACGGGCGCAAAACGATTTATCAGAAACCCGCCAGCATTAACGATGCCAGCATGCATAAGCGCGGAAACGGGGGTAGGACCGTCCATCGTGTATGGCAACCAATTGTGCAGAAGAAACTGGGCCGATCTGGCGAAGGCCGCCACCGACAGGAGGATAGCGGCAGCCTGCGTCGCCGGGATACCGAGGATACTCATTGCAGCGGGTTCTTCACTCACCTGCTCGAGAAGATCCGGGATCGACCAGGTACCGTACGTATCAGCCAGAATCACCGCAGCCAACACCAGGGCTATATCACCAAGGCGATAGGTCAGGAATGTCCAGAAAGCGTAACGCAGACTGTTCGGCCTGCAAGTGTCATGACCAAGGAGAAAATAGAGCAGTACTCCAATCAAATGCCACGCGATAAGCAGTGTAAGCAAATCCCCTGCGGCGACCATAACCAGAAGGGTGGCAGTCATCAGGTCAAGGAGCACAAAGAAACGTGCGTAGCCGGCTTCTTCCGCCATATACCTGATGGAAAACTTATGGACGATGAAGCTTATGCCGGCAATCAAGACGCCCATAATCGCGCTTAGGGGATCTGCGAGCAGATATCCCCATGATCCAGCTATGCGTATACCAGCAAATTCATTGCCCTTCACCTCAAGCCCGAGTCCCACCAATGCCAGCAGGAATGTCAACAACGCTACCGATGTGCTTAGCCAGGCAACATGACGACGTAATTTCTCCTGGAACAGCAGAACCAGCACAGCCGAAAGGATCGGTAGAAGGGGTATTGCTGCAACCAGAAAATTCATTTCTCCGCACCCTTAGTACAGCCACGGCTACGTTATGTAGCCCGCAGTGTTATATTGGCTATGGCCAGACCGTTTCATTTACGAGGGATTTCCAGGTTTCCCTAATCCGCGAGCCTTGATCACTCCGTTTGTGATTCAGCCAGTATCCTTTACCAGGACGGCATATCTCTGACCTGGTACGGGGAAGACCATGCTCACCATAGGCGATCTAAATACGTGTTCCGAATACCCGCTCACCCTGGAATAACCGGATTGCCTCGTCTGCCTGTCTCTCTCCGGGACAAGGTTTACGGACACGCGGTGCTTACGTCCCTGTACGCTCGACAGCCGCGTCCCTGCGGCTGACGGTCCGTAAACATTGCCCCGGAGAGAGTTCGGACCCGTAAACTGTAGTGGAATTCGGAACACGTATTTAGTCACTGGCATGGTCATCACCTGCGCGCGTATGGCGTGAGTCTACACATCACTCAGGCGTGAAGTTATTGAAATAATAGATGGAAGCGATAGCCTTTCGGCTATATAAACGACACCGTTTCGTTAGCTGTTAAGCAATCAAAGTCACAAGAATTTTTCGCGTCCTCTGGGGTATTGGTTAGGCAGAATTGAAAAGTTGTAAAAACAGGATGGTTTAGGTCCGCATCTGTCTCATCAGCTCATGCTCATCGAGGATTTCGTAGTCGTTTGTAATTACCTGCCCGGCTACGGGACTGAAATCGTTCTTCATATACTCCATGTAAGTCGGGTGAGATTTGCAGACCTCGATAACTTCTTCATGGGCTAAACGCACGAGCCAGCAGTACCGATATCGACTGGTGTCGTCCTTGGCGCGGCCGATACGTACGTCCAGCACGCCGGGTATGGTAACCAGCTTTTGTTGTCCCTTGCGCAACATGATCTGAATCACGGCGGGATCAGTCTCGTCACTGTCGTAGACGACCACATGCTCCACGTTGTTCCACATGCCACACTGGATGAGCACCTCGGCGGCGCGCCCCGCACTGCGCCAGGCCTGCATCACGCGAGACACCTCTGTCACCATTGCTTCATGCGAACCTGCCATAAGACCTCGGTATGCGACCTCCTTTTGCAAAACGTTCTTCCCCAGAGTTGTCACGAATTTATCCGCCAGCGCGGTAAAGTAGTTAATCTTCGCCACGCCGTTATCGATGAGCTTATGGTATTGCTGGTCGCTTAGGCCGGTGCCCCCATGAATTACTAGCGGAATTCCAACGCTTTCATTGATACGCGAAAGCCGACTGTAGTCGAGGCGTTTCTTGCCGTTAGCCTGTCCATGTACGGTGCCGATTGATATCGCCAGGAAATCTACACCGGATCGCTCCACATAGACCTTCGCCTCACTTGCGGACGTCTGTACTGGCTGGTTACCTTCACCGTCACGCGGACTCATCCCTGCAACATGACCCAGCTCGCCTTCGACAGGAACACCGCAACCATGCGCGAGTTTCACGGCCTCGCGTGTTCTCTCGATATTCCGTGGAAGCTCCTCATGAGAACTGTCGAACATCACGACATTACAACCGAGCCGAATGGCGGACTGGACGGATGCCACACTTTCGCAGTGGTCCATGCTCACCGCCACCGGGACACTGGAGCGTTTCGCAGCTGCCAGCACCGCAGGCATCAGCAATTCGGCGTCGAACATGTCGAAGTGAGGTTCGACCACGTTCAGAATCACGGGCGACCTTGCCTGCTCCGCGGCGTAGATCACCGCTCGCAGGAACTCTAGGTTGACTACTTCAAATGCCCCGACTGCGTAATGATTGTCGTAGGCATGGCAAAGCAGATCTCTGGTATTGACCAACGCCATTCACAAGCCTGCAAAAATGTTATCCGGCAGCAGGGTTCCACCGCGTACTTCGTCCGCGGCAACCCCGGCATGGACAGAAAGAATGCAAGGCTTTTGGTACTAATTAAAATCAGGTTTACGTATGCCACTCATAGATGAAAAGTTATGGAAGTTCATGGCTCACTCTGGTGCATGACGGTACGCCTGACAGGGATTTCCAGACGGCTTTCGAAATCATGATTCGCGGATTTTCCGGCGCAGCCATGCAAACCCCGCGTGTCGTGCGACTCTCCGACCCGCCAGAATCTCAGCGTGAAGCGACCTGTTGCGCATCGGGCGTCCCCGCCAGGTACGTATGACGAGAGAAAGGCCTGATGTTTGGCAAGGGCTTCAAATCATCATATAATGGGGGGTTTTTGGGGGAGAGGCCCTAGGCGACAAACCGGAGTTTTGAAGATGATTTCTGCAGATGAGGCATTACAGCGGCTACGCGAGGGAAACGCGCGCTTCGTATCGGGTCACCGCCGTGGGGACCCGCTGGTCGATCCCGTGCACAAGGGCAGCCTGATCAGTGGTCAGAACCCTTTTGCCATCATCCTTGGGTGTTCCGACTCGCGGGTCCCGGCTGAGATCATCTTCGACCAGGGACTGGGGGATCTGTTCGTTATCCGCGTCGCAGGAAATATCGTCGCGCCCTCGCAAATCGGCTCGGTGGAATTCGCTGCCGCGCGCTACGGCACACCCCTGGTGGTAGTCCTGGGACACTCCATGTGCGGTGCAGTAATGGCGACCATCGACGACCTGGAGCATCCGGCCGAGAACACATCCAAAAACGTGCTGTCAATCGTGAACCGCATCCGCCCAACGGTGGAGCCGCTGTTTCATACCGATCTGAGAAAGGAGCCGGACAAGCTGCTGCAAACGGCCATTCGCGCGAACATTCTAGCCGCGACCAATCATCTGCAACACGGCTCGCAGATGCTGGAGCAGCTCATCCAGCAGTGCCAGTTAAAGATCGTCGGTGCCGAGTATTCTCTTGAAACCGGCAAGGTGGAATTTTTCGAGAATTGAGAAAAACATGCGTCGTGAATTCAACTTGTAAGTGCAGCTCTACGTGAAGACAAGTGGGCAAGCTGCGGTAGGATTTTGGCTTGTCTCACCGCCAAGTAAGAGGAAGCACACATGAGAACCTACACGCAGCTTATCCAACAGGAACGATACCTAATTTATATCCTGAAGAAAGAGAAATATAGCCAGGCGCGGATTGCCGCGCTTCTGGGGCGCGATAAATCCACCATCAGTCGGGAGTTGCGGCACAATCGGGGCCAGAAAGGCTAGCGGCCCAAACAGGCTCACAAGCGGGCGCTTTAGCGGCGTCTCGGCAAGGCTCAGCCCCGTATTGGGGGGCGAGTCTGGCATCGGGTCAGGGTGCTGCTCCGCAAGGAATGGCGTCCTGAGGAGGACGCAGGGCGGATAGCGATGGAACAAGGCGTCTCTATCAGTCATGAGTGGATTTACCAATACATTTATGCGGATAAACGCTCAGGCGGCAACCTGTACCGGTATCTGCGCTGCCAGAAGGCTCGACGTAAGCGTTGTGCCGCCTATGACCGGCGTGGCTGTATCCCCAACCAGGTCTCGATTGACGACCGCCCGGCCATTGTCGACAGCAGGCGACGCTTCGGCGACTGGGAAGGCGATACCGTGATCGGCAAGGGCCACCGGCGGTGCCCTGGTGACGCTGGTCGAGCGCAAGTCGCTGTATACCATTATCCGGTCCGTCCTCCACAAGACGGCCAGGGCGGTTCGAGAGGCTGTCGTAGAGGGACTGACCACCTATATCGACTGGGTGCATACCATTACCTATGACAACGGGCGGGAGTTTGCCGACCATGAAGGCATGGCCAGCGACCCTGATGCTCGTATCTATTTCACGCACCCTTATGCCTCCTGGGAACGCAGACTGAACGCGAATACCAATGGCCTCGTCCGGCAATACTTTCCGAAAGACCGGGACCTGACCACCGTCACTCAATATGAAGTCGAGCAGACCATGGATAAACTCAATCACCGCCCAAGGAAGTCGCTGGGCTATCGGACACCCTATGAAGTCTTCTTCAACACCATGACTTCATTAACCGTTGCCCCGGAGAGAGTTCGGACCTGTAAACTGTAGTGGAATTCGGAACACGTATTTAGCAACTTGAATTCGCACCCTAATGTTTTCTGGCGAATCAACCGAATCAGGCGAGCAACCCGAGGAAAAAACGCCGGCGCCAGGCCCGTCATCACTGACCGCCGCTTCCGCTTGACGCGGTACCGGATGAAGGGCACCCATTTCACTTGCCAATGGGGGAGGTAGTGCGTCTGTCTATTCCGCCTTGTACCAGACGGGGCCCGTCTTGAGCCGGTAGACGGAAAGGACGATGGGAATACTGAAGATGACCATCAGGACGAGTCCGCCGATGAAGTGATTACTCGTCATGAGACCCACCCCCCACAACAGACCAAAGAATCCCGGCAGGATGATGCCCCAGAATATCGTGGCAGCCTTACCGTAGATCCTTCCTTTTGCGGTTGTATAGCCCTTTCGGGCATCGCAGGAGGGACAGACAAGCGCATCCACGTGGAGGGTCGTTCGGCAAAAGGGACATTCTGTTTCGTCTTCCTTGAGGATCTTTGGCATCGGCGCGCCACACTTGGGACAGCTTTGCGCACGATCAGAAACATCGTGTCCACAATCTTCACATTTTACCAGTGCCATGCTGTTTCCCCCCCCTTTTTTTGCTGCCACAGGATTGTTCTTGTATCAGGCGTTGCCGCCAGCTCTCTGCCGGCGCCTCTTGCAGGCTCAGCACGCTTGTACGTGGGGGCCCACAGGAGGGAGAAAAATAACCACACCGCCGGACTCACCAGGAAACTGCTCCCTGAAATATACGGAAAAGCATGGATTACGACCAGCGGGGTGGTCAAGACATACTTATGGGTTATATATCAGCACGCGCCGATAATCTGAAAAGCCTGCCTGCCGACGACTGAAATCTCCAGGGCGGCATTTCGCCAGGCAGCAAGATTCCCTCTTCGCGCCCTGTCTGCCAGAATACCCGCCATGTTTGCCCAACACCCCGCCGGTCTGCGCACGCTGTTCTTCACCGAGATGTGGGAGCGTTTCAGCTACTATGGCATGCGTGCGCTGCTGGTGCTCTACCTGGTCGATGCCCTGCAATACCAGCGTGCCGATGCGCTGGCGGTGTACGCCACCTACACCGCGCTGGTGTACATCACGCCCCTCGTCGGCGGCTACCTCGCGGATCGCTGGCTGGGCCGCCCGCGCGCGGTGCTCATCGGCGCGCTGCTCATGGCGCTGGGACACTTTGCCATGGCGGTGCCGGCACTGCTGGAGGTGGCGCTGGGCCTGCTGGTGGCGGGCAACGGTTTCTTCAAGCCCAACATCTCCACCATCGTCGGCACCCTCTATCCGCCACAGGATCCACGCCGCGATGCGGGCTTCACGCTGTTCTACATGGGCATCAACCTCGGTGCCTTCCTCACCCCGCTGGTGTGCAGCACCCTGGGTGAGAAGTTCGGCTGGCACTATGGCTTCGCCGCCGCCGGCGTGGGCATGTTGCTGGGGCTGGTGGTCTTCATCACCGGTCAGAAGCGCCTCGCCGCCTCGGGGGTGAAAGGTGTGTCCGCGCTGGGGCGGCGCGACGGCTTGCAGGCGCTGGCCATTACCGCCCTGGTTACCGTTATCGTACTGCTCGCGGTGACGCTCTGGCCTTATGTCGCGACATTCTGGGCCGCGGCGGGCTGGTACCTGCTCGCCGGGGGCATGCTGCTGGTGCTCTACCTGGTGTATGGCGCACTGGAGCGCGGCCGCGAGCGTCACCAGGTGAGCGCCATTCTCATCATGGCGCTGTTTCAGATCATCTTCTGGATGGGCTTCGAGCAGGCCGGCGGCACCATGAACCTGTTCGCCAAGGACATGACCGACCGGGTCCTGTTCGGCTGGGAGTTCCCCGCCGGCTGGTTCCAGTCGGTGAATCCCCTGTTGATCATCCTGCTGGCACCCCTGTTCTCCAGCTTCTGGATGTGGCTGGATGGCTCGCGCTTCGCCCTGTCGGCGCCCATCAAGCAGGGCATGGGCATGATCATCCTCGGCCTGGGCTTCGTGGTCATGGCACTGGCCTTCGAACAGGCCCAGGCGGGGGTGCGCGTCAGCCCCCTGTGGTTGCTGGTGGTCTACCTGCTGCACACCATGGGCGAGCTGTGCCTGTCGCCCATCGGCCTGTCCATGGTGACCAGGCTCTCGCCGGTGCGCTTCGGTTCCCTGATGATGGGCCTGTGGTTCATCGCCATTGCCGTGGCCAATTATCTTGCCGGCACCCTGGAGGCGCTGCTGGCCGGCAGCGGTATCGGCCTGTTCTGGTTCCTGGTGCTGATCCCCATTGGCGCGGGACTGGTGTTGATAGTGATCAGCCCGTTGTTGCATCGGCTGATGCATGATGTCAGATAAATGCAGTTTACAGGAGGGAGGTGCGAGGATCGGCCCCCCTGGCGTTGTTTCGCCGAGGGAGAGGAGAGTGGAATTTCTGGCAGTAACAGGGGGCCTTCCCGGTGTGCCCCGTGATCCCCGTGGTTTATCTCAGTGCAGCGTCGCGTCGGGTTCCGGCAGTTCGCGCTCCACGCGGAAGGCGCGGCCTTCGGCCAGTTCCTGATCGGAGGCGTTGCGGATATCCTTGATACGCACGTCGAAGCGCAGATCCACACCGGCAAGGCGGTGGTTGCCGTCGAGGATCACCTTGCCGTCTTCGATATGGGTGACGGTGAACATGATGATATTGCCGTTGGCGCATTCCCCGGCGACGCGCGCGCCGATGCAGTCCACGTCCTCGGGCAGACGGGCGGGATCCTCGGCCACCACCAGGTCGGGGTCGTATTCGCCGTAGGCGTCGGCGGCGCGCAGCAGGACTTCGCGGCGGGCGTCGATGCCCATGCCTTCGAGGGCAGCCTGAAGCTGCGGCAGGGTGGCGGTGTCGATGCCGTGCAGGTAGATGAGGTCGTCGCGGTACTCGATGAGTTCGCCGGTGGCCTCACTGAACAGGGAATACTCCACCGTGACCACCTTGCCCTTCCTGACACGGTGGCTGAAACCTTGTGGCTGACGCCAGGGCAGTAGCTGTTCGCTCGTCGGCATGTTGCGGCTCCCGGGGTGATCCCGTGGCTTCTCCCACCGGCTCGTTGCGCGGCGCGTGTGGGGTGAATTTCTCTGTTCCTGTCCGGGTTATCGTCCCGGGAGGGAATTTCTGAAGCCCCGGATGCGTCCTTTTCCTGTACGCGCATTACCCGGGGAAGGCCTGGGAAATGAGGAAACTTGGGCGACGTATTCCTGTCATACTTGCCAGGAGTGAGTTAAGTAGCGGATTTCATTGATGGAGAATAACTGTGCGAGACACCAATAAACGACTCCGGGGATTCCTGGCGGCCCTCCTGCTGGGCCTCGCAGCCACGGCGCTGGCACCGGCCATGGCGGCCGAGAGCATTCTCAGGGACTTCGACGGCAACCCGCGCCGGCTGGAGGACTACGTGGGCCAGGGCAAGTGGACCGTCGTCATGTTCTGGGCCCACGACTGCCATATCTGCAACCTCGAGGCCCCCAGGTACGAGAAGCTCTATCAGCGCCGCGGGGAACGTGACCTCACGGTGCTGGGGATCAGCATCGACGGCGAGGAACAGAAAAAGGCGGCCCAGGCCTTCATCAGGGAGCACAAGCTCAGCTTCCCCAATCTCATCGGCGAGCCGGAAGCGACCACGCTGATGTTCACCGATCTCACCGGCGCACGGTGGATCGGCACGCCCACTTTCCTTATATATACACCCACCGGCAAACTGGTGGCCCAGCAGGCCGGCGGCGTACCCGTCAGCATGATCGAGGACTTCATCGCCCAGCAGACTGCCGCCGGCAACCTGTAGGCGCGATGGCGAGGGGGCATCGGGCGCCCCCTCCCCGGGATAAACGTGAAGCGCGGCCTTGCCCTGCATGGGGCAAGGCTGCGATCATAGACGGGCCGCGATTGGCGGACCGCACCCACCCGATACGCACACCAGCCCGGAAACCGCACGATTGTTCGAGACCATTGAGAAGAGACTTGACCGGCTGATCAGGGAAGGTCACGCAGGCGTGCTGGCGGGCGCGGCCATCGGGCTGGAGAAGGAAACCCTGCGGGTCAGTCCCGACGGCAAGATCGCGCAGACGCCACACCCGGCGAAACTTGGCGCGCCCCTCACCCACCCGTGGATCACCACCGACTACTCGGAGGCCCTCACCGAGCTCATCACGCCACCGTGTACCGATGCCCGCGAGGCGCTGAACTTCCTGCGCGACGCGCAGGTCTTCGTCTATGCGGCACTGGGAGACGAACTGCTGTGGGCCACCAGCATGCCCTGCGTGGTGGCCGGCGAGACCAGTATCCCCATCGCCCGCTACGGCCCCTCCAATGCAGGCATGATGAAGACCATCTACCGGCGCGGCCTGGGTTACCGTTACGGACGGGCCATGCAGGTCATCGCCGGCGTGCACTTCAACTACTCCATGGCACCGGAGTTCTGGCCGGCCTACCAGCAGCTCCTCGGAGACCGGCAGGCGCCGGAGGACTTTCGCTCCACGCACTACATGGGACTGGTGCGCAACCTGCAACGCCTCGGCTGGCTGGTGCCCTACCTGTTCGGCGCCTCGCCGGCGGTGTGCAAGTCCTTCCTCGGCGGCAAACCCACGCAGCTGGAGGCCTTCGATGAAAATTCCTGCTATGGCCCCGCGGCCACGTCCCTGCGCATGGGCGACATCGGCTACCAGAACAACAGGGAAGCGGAGATCGGCTTCAAGGCCAACTACGACTCCCTGGCCACCTATATCGCCAGCCTCGAGTACGCCATTTCCACGCCCTGCCCCGAATACGAGGCCATCGGCGTCTTCGTCGATGGTGAATACCGCCAGCTCAACGCCAACATCCTGCAGATCGAGAACGAATACTATTCCACCATTCGACCCAAGCAGACACCGGTCAACAACGAACGCCCCGCGCTGGCCCTCAGGCGGCGCGGCATCGACTACGTGGAACTGCGCTCGCTTGACGTCAACGCCTTCGATCCGCTGGGCATTCACCAGAGCCAGCTCGATTTTCTCGAGGCCTTCCTGGTCTTCTGCCTGCTCGACGACAGCCCGCTGATCAGCGATACCGAACGCGGCGAGATCGACAACAACGAGCTCCTCGTCGCCCACCGCGGCCGTGAACCCCGGCTCGCGCTGGCGCGTGACGGCCGTGCCGTTCTCCTGCATGACTGGGCGCTGGAGGTCTGTGACGGCATGGAGCTGGTCTGTGGCGCGCTCGATGAAGCCAATGGCACGACACGCTACATGGCCGCCCTGCGCCAGCAGCGTGAGGTGATCCGCGATCCCGAGGCCACACCCTCGGCACGCATGCTGCGGGAGATGCGCGACAACAGTGAAGGCTTCTTCGATTTCGCCTGGCGCATGTCCCGCGCGCACGAGGAATTCTTCAAGCAGGCGGCACTATCGCCAGCGCGCGAGTCCTTCTTCCACGAGGCGGCATCGAGCTCGTGGGCGCGCCAGGAAGAAATCGAGGCCGGCGACACGCTGAGCTTCGAGGACTACCTGCGCCGCTACTACACCGAGACGGCGGAAGGCGACTGAGCCCCGGGGGACGGGAAATGGCCTCGCGGCCGGGAGATGGGAGCTTATGGAAGGCGAAGTGGAAAAATACATTCTCGGCGCCGATGGCGTGAGACTCTGCTACCGCATCCATCGCGCCCGTGCGCCGCGCGGCACGCTGGTCTTCATTCACGGCCTGGCGAGCAACATGACGCGCTGGTCGGAGCTGTTCGAGAACACCTCCCTGAAAGAGGACTTCAACCTCCTGCGCGTTGACCTGCGCGGCCACGGCTGTTCCATGGTGCGTGGACGGGTGAACTATCGCGTATGGTGTGACGATCTCGCGCGCCTGCTGGACGCCGAGAAGATCGAACGGGTCATCATCGTCGGCCACAGCCTCGGTGCGCAGGTGGGGATCCATTTCGCGCATCGCTATGCCGAGCGCCTCGCGGCACTGGTGTTCATCGACCCGGTCTATCGCCAGGCCCTGCAGGGTCTGCTGGGTCGCGTGCGCCGCTGGGCACCGCTGCTCGGACTGCTGGCCACGCTGGTGCGCGGACTCAACCGCCTTGGCATCCGTCGCCGCCACCTGCCCTACCGCGATCTCTACCTGCTCGACGTGCAGACGCGCGAGATCCTCGCGCGCAGCGACGAGGACATCGCCGATCTCTACATGTCACCGCTGGCGGATCTGAAATACATTCCCTGGACCATTTACCTGCAGGAACTGGCGCTGGTGGTCAGGGACCTGCCGGTGCCAGAGTCCATAACGGTGCCGGTGCGCGTGCTTCTCTCGGCGGGGGCCACCACCAGCGACCATGCGGTCATGCGTGCCATCCTCAGGCGCTATCCCGATTGCGAGGTGCGCGAGATCGACGCCGATCACTGGTTGCTGACGGAAAAACCCGAGGAGGGCCGCGCGGCCATTGAGGCCTTCTGCCGCCAGCTGGCGGCGGAACTCACACCGTGAAGCGGCCTGCCCAGTCACCGCGCAGGTAGTCCAGTTCCAGGCGGGTGGGGTGCATGCGCCGCGCGCCGTGACTCAGCAGTTCGCGTTTCTCGGGAAAGTTGCGCGCGAACTCCACCGGATCGCAGGAACTGGCCTCCACGGTACGGAAGCACACCGCCAGGCGCTCGTCCACGGGGATGCTCTCGTGGGCCGGCTGCTCGTGAAAGAGCACGCGCTTCTTCACCACGCAGGAGAAGTACAGCTGCATCTCGACGAACAGGGGGGTGGTGCGCCGGCGCAGGGCCCGCTCGGCGCGGCGCGTCCAGACGATCTCCAGTTCCTCCTCGCGCAGGCGGGTGCGGGCCCGGAAACGAAAGGGATTGAGCCAGCGACCGACTATATGGACGGGGTTGAGGTCATCGCCCAGTCCGAACATGCTGGGATTGAGATTCATGGACGCCTACCTGTCATGGCCCGCACTACCAGCATAGCCGCAAAACGGCGCGCTTTCCTGCCGCTCGGACCGCGACCGCGGCCGTGCCACGCGGGTTTGCAGGGAAAAGTGGCGCGCCCGACAGGATTCGAACCTGTGACCTTCGGTGTCGGAGACCGATATTCTATCCAGCTGAACTACGGGCGCCTGGTGAGTGCCCCGACAAATTCCGGCGGAAACGCCGGGGCGCGGCGCGGCGGCGATATCCGGCCCCCCGCGCTCCAGCCGAAGCATACCCGTCTGGCTTCCCCCCGTCCATACGCCACCCCGGCGCCTGTCCTTGCCGCTGAACCGCCCGTCTGCCCGCCCATCTCTCCGCGGTTTCCACCACCCCGCCGCGCGGGTATACTGTGCCCCGTTTCGGCCCGGGGCACACACCCCCGCGGTCCACCGATTTCCGGGCGTCCCCCCGGGGCGTCCACCCGTCTTTTTCATCGTTTGACAGGGGAACTACCGTGACTCAGAAAATCCGTGTAACTCCACGTGGCCGGCTGGCCATCCGTGCAACCCTGCTGGCCGTGGCCCTCGGCAGCCTCGCCCCGGTGGTCCTTGCCGCCGAGGACGGCGCCGCCGATCCGCGTCAGGAGGCCGCCCTGCGCGCGCGCATCGCGCCGGTGGGCAAGGTCAATACCGGCAAGATGGAGACGGCCGCCGCCCCGGCCGCGGCTGCCGCACACGCCGATCCGGCCGCCACCTACAAGTCCACCTGCGCCGCCTGTCATGGTGGCGGTCTGCCCACCGCGCCCAAGGTGGGTGACGCCGGACAGTGGAAGGCGCGTATCGCCAAGGGCAAGGAGGCACTCTACGCTTCGGCGCTCAACGGCACGCCAGGGGGCATGCCGCCGCGCGGAGGTTCGAGTCTCGACGACGACACCATCAAGGCCGTGGTGGACTACATGGTCGCCCAGAGCCAGTAAGTCGCTGTCACTGCGCAACAGAACAGGGGAGCCGCAAGGCTCCCCTTTTTCTTGCAGGCCTATTATTTGAAAATACGCTGGAGGAATTTCAGCAGCGTCGCCCAGGACTGGGCATCCGCCTCGGCGTTGTAGGCCAGCGGCAGACCGAAGCGTTTGCCGTAGTCGTCCGCCGCGGGGTTGGTAAAGGAGTGCCGCGCGCCGGCGTAATTGACGAATGTATAATCGACACCGGCGGCCTGCATTTCCTTTTTGAACGCGGCGATCTGCGCCGGCGTGACGAAGGGATCATCGGCGCCGTTCAGAACCAGGACGCTGGCCTTCACCTTGCCGGGCTGCGCGGGGATCTGCGTGCCGAGGCTGCCGTGGAAACTTGCCACGCCACGCAGGTCCACGCCCATGCGCGCCATGTGCAAGACGATGCCACCGCCGAAACAGTAACCGATGGCGGCGATGCGTCGGGGATCGGTTTGCGGCTGTCGCTTCAGCACGGCCATGGCCGCCTCGAAACGCGCGCGTGCCTGTGGCAGGTCAGCGAACACCGCGCTGGAAAAGGCCTTGGCGTCGTCCGGGTGGTTCGCCTGCCTGCCGTCACCGTACATGTCCAGCGCAAGGGCGACATAACCCGCTTTTGCCAGTTTGCGCGCGGCATTGCGCGCGTGTTCGTTGTGCCCCCACCACTCGTGTACCACCAGCACGCCGGGCCGCCTGCCGCTGATACTGTCGTCGTAGACCAGGTAACCGCGCATGCTGGCGCCGCCACCCTCGTAGCTTACTTCACGTTCCTTGAGTGCCGCGTGGCTGGCAGGCAGTGCCAGCAACAGGCCCGTCATCAGCAGGCAGCGAACCAGACCTCGCCGTGTCGTTTTCATGTACCTCCCCCTCGTGTAATTGTCCCTGTACCCGACGTGACTTATAGCAGGGAATGGCAAGAATGACAGCTGCGCGGGCGCCAATACCGGCGGGTAACAGTGATGGCGGGCGGGGCGATACGGGATGTGGGCGGCGCTCAGAGCGCCGTGGCTTCACGCAGGCCGAGCAGGGTCTCGACCTTCTGAAACAGCACGCCACGTTCGATGGGCTTGGAGAGGAAATCGTTGGCGCCCAGGCGGCGTCCCCACACTTCCTCGGTGAGCTGCTGGTTGCCGCTGATGAGAATGATGGGGATCTCGCGCGTCAGCGGATCCTTGCGCAGCAGGCGGGTGGCCTGGAAACCGTTGAGCCCCGGCATGACCACGTCCATGAGGATGAGCCCTGGCAGGTGCGTGCGGGCCATCTCCAGGCCCTCCTCGCCGCCCGCGGCGGTATAGGTGGAAAAACCGGACTGCTCCAGCATGGTCTTGAGGACATGCAGGGCCGTGCGCGAATCGTCCACGATGAGCACCGTGTCCCGCTCCCCCGGCGGAATGCGGGCGTGGCGGCGGCGCTCCCGGGGATCACTGCCGTGGGATTCGTCCTTGCGGCCAAAGAGGCGGCGGAAACCGAGGTCCATGGGCGACAACCTTTAGCGAAACATGCAACACATGAGGGAATCCTAACCGTTCCCCGGCAAATGTAAATGATCCGTGTCACGGCTTGTATCCCACGCTTGTAGCAGGCCGTGATGCTTCCGTACTAGCCGCACGGGGCCGCAAATTCCGCGCTGTTTGCAGGGAATTGGCGCCTCAGCTCATGCCGTAGCGGCCGAGCAGGGCGCCCGCCGCCATGGGCTGGCCGAACAGGTAGCCCTGGGTCAGCCCGCAGCCCATGCCCTTGAGGCAGGCGAACTGGGCCTCGTTTTCCACGCCCTCGGCCACCACCTCCAGCGACAGGCTGTCACACATGGAGACGATGGCGCGCGCGATGGCGGCATCGTTGTGGTCGTCCGGCAGGTCGCGCACAAAGATACGGTCGATCTTCAGCCGGTCCACCGGCAGATTCTTGAGGTAACCCAGGGAGGAATAGCCGGCGCCGAAGTCGTCGATGGTCAGGGTGATGCCGAGGGACTTGAGCTCGTGCAGCATCTGCATCAGGCGTTCGCTGTGCTTGAGGAACACCGTCTCGGTGACTTCCAGCTCCAGGTTGCCGGGATCGATACCCGAGGCCGCAATCGCGTGGCGCACCACGCGCACGAAGTCTTCCTCCACCAGCTGGCGCGTGGAGACATTGACCGCGACACGCAGGTGGGTAAAGCCGGCCAGCTCGAAGACACGTACCTGGCGACAGGCCTCCTGCATGACCCACTCGCCGATGCTGACGATGAGACCGGTCTCCTCGGCATAGTCGAGGAAACGCTGCGGCAACAACAGTCCCGAGCGCGGATGCCGCCAGCGCAACAGGGCCTCGACGCCGCGCAGCTCGCCGCTGTCCACCGCCACCTGGGGCTGGTAGAAGAGCTCGAACTCCTGCTTGCGCAGTGCGCGCCGCAGGGCCGAGTCGAGGCTGAGGCGCTTGTGCGCGCGGGTGGTGAGTTCCGGTCGGTAGAAATGAAAGCCCCCGCTACCGCTCTCCTTGGCGGTATGCAGGGCCGCGCCCGCGTTACGCAGCAGGGCGGTGGCACTGGCGCCGTCGTCGGGGAAACGGCTGATGCCGATGCAGGCCGTCAGGCAGATCTCGTAGTCACCGAGGCGCAGGGGATCGGAGAGCATGTCCAGCAGCTTGTGGGAAAATTTTTCCACGTGCACGGCGTCGCGCGTGTGGCGCAGGACGATGACGAAATCGTCGCCGCCGATGCGCGCCACGATGTCGTCGGCGCGCACCATGCTGGAGAGTCGCCGCGCCGCCGCCTGCAGGATGCGATCCCCCACGTCGTGACCGAAACCCTCATTGATGGTCTTGAAGCGATCGAGGTCGAGACACAGCACCGTCACCTGGTCGCCCCGCTCCGCCGCCTCGCCCAGCAACTGTTCGAGGCGCGCCTCCAGCATGTGACGGTTGGGCAGGCGCGTGAGCTGATCCTGCCGGGCCAGCTCATCGCCATCTCCGGCGGGCCGTGGCTGGCTCGCCGGCGCGCAACTCATCACCTGGTAGGCGATCTCGCCATTTTCTTCACGCACCTGTTCCAGCACCACGTGGGCCTGCAGGGACTTCCCCCCCCGGTGCACCAGGGACGACGCCCCTTCCCAGCGACCACCCCTTTCCAGCGCCTCGCCCAGTGTACCGAGTTCATTGCCGCCCAGCAGGGCAAACAGGCTGTTGCCCACCACCTCGTCATCACTGAAACCGGTGAGCCGCGAGAAGGCCGGGTTGATGTCGGTGATGCGCCCGGTACGATCCGCCAGCACCACGGCCTGGTCCAGCACGCGCAGCGCGGCGGCCGTCTGGCGCAGCTTTTCCTCGATGCGCCGCGACTCGGTGACGTCGGTGGCGACGATCACGGCATCGGTGATGAGGCCCTCGCTGTCGCGGTTGGCGGTGGCGGACAACAACACCTCCACCGTTTCGCCATTGGCGCGAATGAACTCGATGGGCTCCTCCTTTAGGATGCCGTGGGCACGAAAGGCCGGCAGGCATACGCGTTCCATGTAACGCCGCGAGGAATCACTGAGGAAACGTCCCAGCGGCTGGCCGACGGTCTCGGCGAAGGGATAGCCCATGATCTCCAGCCAGTATCGGTTGACGTCGGAGATGAGGTTGCGACGGTCTAGGGAGAACAACATCACCGGGATCTGGTTACACAGGGCGCGAAACATGCGGTTGGCGATGGTGAAGACCCGGCCCTGTTCACCGCCCTGGCCGTGGGGCTCCACTTCCATGAGGATACCGCCGATCTCGCCCCCCTCGGTGAACCAGGGTTGCAGCCGGCCGCCCAGCAGGCGCGACTCGCCGCCGGGAGGCTGAAAGGCCTCGCGCTTCAGGGACCGCGCCATGCCGCTGAGGGCATGCTGGCAGGCGGCGCGCCAGGAGGCGGGCAGTCCCGGCAGCAGTTCTTCCAGGGGGCGGCGGTTGACCAGGCGGCCCTCGAGACCGAGCAGGGCAAACCATGACCGCGAGGCCAGCACCAGCCTGAGCTCTTCGTCGAACATGGCGAGCGCCGTCGGCGCATGGAGCAGGAAACGCTTCAGCAGTTCGGTGGAGAAGGGCCGCGCGATGAGCCCGGAGGCGGTCCCGGCCGCGTTGCCGGTCTCGTCGGCGCCATCCGTCACGGGCGGTGGCCTCGCGGGCAGGCTATGGAGGGGGTAGGGAGCGAACTATCCCACACTGTCCGCCGGGCAGTGCCATGGGGGTCTGGCAGAAGGGGTGTGTACCGCAATCCCGCCCTCGTTGCTTGTTATCATGGTCCCCGGAAGCCCCTGCGCGGCCGGGTGACCAGGCTATCATAGCGCGCTGGTTTTCCACGTCAAAATTGCGGTTGTTACCCGGGAGGCTTGGCCGCCGTTTTGTGAGCTACATCACACTTTGGCGCCCCGGTGGCCCATGGGCTGCCCGGCAGGCGGCCCCGCGCGGGGTTTGGATCCCGGCCCAAAAGGGTCTAGAATTCCCTGTTTTTCACGGACATAGGCCCGATGAACAAACCTGCCCCGCAGACGCCGCTGGTCGGCGTCATCATGGGCTCCCAGTCGGACTGGGAGACCCTGCAACACGCCACCGAGACCCTCACCCGCCTCGGCATCCCCCACGAGGCCCGCGTGGTCTCCGCCCACCGCACGCCCGACCTGCTGTTCGACTACGCCGCCGGCGCCCGCGAGCGGGGTATCGAGGTGATCATCGCCGGCGCCGGGGGCGCCGCCCACCTGCCGGGCATGTGCGCCGCCAAGACCAGCCTGCCGGTGCTGGGTGTGCCGGTGCAGTCGAAGGCCCTCAACGGCATGGATTCCCTGCTCTCCATCGTGCAGATGCCCGCCGGCGTACCGGTGGGTACACTGGCCATCGGCCGTGCCGGGGCGATCAACGCCGCGCTGCTGGCCGCCAGCATCCTCAGTCCGCGTCACCCGGGGATCCTCGCGGCCCTGGAGACCTACCGCCGCGAGCAGACCGACGGCGTGCTGGCCCAGCCGGATCCGGGCCAGCCATGACCATCGGCATCGTCGGCGCCGGCCAGCTGGGCAGAATGCTGGTCCTGGCGGGGCGCCCGCTGGGCCTGCAGTTCCGCCTGCTGGATCCCGCCCGCGATGCCTGCGCCGGCGAGCTCGCCGGGCAGATCGTCGCCGCCTACGACGATCCCGGGGCGCTGGGCCAGCTCGCCGCCCAGTGCGAGGTCATCACCTTCGAGTTCGAGAACGTCCCCGCCACCGCGGTGGATCGCCTGTCCCACGACCGCCCGGTGTACCCCTCGCCGCGCGCCCTCGAGATCGCCCAGGATCGCTTCAACGAAAAGACCCTCTTCGGCCGCCTGGGGATCGCCACGCCGCGCTTCGCGAAGATCGACAGCGAAGCCGAGTTGCGCACCGCCGTGGCAGGCATGGGCCTGCCGGCGGTGCTCAAGACCCGGCGCCTGGGCTACGACGGCAAGGGGCAGTTCGTGCTGCGCGAGGAAGCCGACATCGAGAAGGCCTGCTGGACGCTGGGCGATGCCGATCTAATACTCGAGTCCTTCGTGCCCTTCGAGCGCGAGGTCTCGCTGGTGGCCACGCGCCGCGCCAACGGCGAGACGGTGTTCTACCCCCTCACCGAGAACACCCACCGCAACGGCATCCTGCATCTCTCCATCCCGCGGGCCGGGGACCCGCTGCAGGCCGAGGCCGAGCACTGCGTGGGCCGCCTGCTGGAGGAGCTGGACTACGTGGGCACGCTGGCCTTTGAATTCTTCGTCCACGAGGGCCAGCTACTGGCCAACGAGATCGCCCCGAGGGTACACAACTCGGGGCACTGGACCATCGAGGGGGCGGTCACCAGCCAGTTCGAGAACCACCTGCGCGCCATCCTCGACTGGCCACTGGGGTGCACCGATCCGCTCTGTCCCGCCGCCATGGTCAACTTCGTCGGCGAGCTGCCACCGGCCGAGGCGGTGCTCGCCATCCCCGGCGCGCGCCTCCATGACTACGGCAAGGCCCCACGCACAGGCCGCAAGGTGGGCCACGCCACGCTGCTGGCGAGCAGCGAGGCGGAACTGGCGACGCGGCTTTCAGACCTCCTCGCCCTGGTACCGGAGACAGGCCGGGGCGCCTGAGCCGCCAGACATGGGCGGAAACACACGCTCCGGCGAGCAACCGCCCATGACGGGACACGGAAAACTGGCGTATGATCAGGCCGAGTATCCGTGCCCTGCCCCCATCACCTGCGCGTGGAGGGATGAGCACCGTACACGCCGCCACGGCAGGCGCCACATGGCCGTGGCCCGCGGCGGAATGCGGAGGCGTCTTCCGGCCATCGACTTGCTGGCGGGCGCCCGCAACCGGACATGATGCCATGCAACTGACCCGCTACACCGACTACGCCCTGCGCGTGCTCATCCGGCTTGCGATCACCCCCGATACCCGGGTGACGGTGCGTGAACTGGCGCAGGAATACGGTATTTCCCAGCATCACCTGGTGAAGGTCGCCCATCACCTGGCGAAACTGGATTACATCCTCAGCACCAAGGGGCGCAACGGCGGACTCGAACTGGCGCGCAAACCGGAAGACATCAATCTCGGTACCCTCGTTCGCGACACCGAGCGCTCATTACAACTGGTCAACTGCGTGGACGAGAAAGACGGCTCGCAGTGCGCCATCCTCGACAGCTGCCGCCTGCCGGATATTCTCCAGGCGGCGGTGGACGCCATGCTGGCGGAGCTGGATCGCCACAGCCTCGCCGATCTGATTCATGATGCCGGCGATCTGCGGCGCTCGCTCAAGATCGCCTTTCAGGCAGCAGACTGACTGCTCAGCCTGCGATGGGTGAATTGAGCGACTGGAGTTCCGCGCCCGTCTCCCTGAGCCCGAGGCGCGTGAAGGCGGCATTGGCGATACGCACGCGATACATGCTCGCCAGGGGCAGATCCAGCAGGTACACGAGCAGAGCGCGCACCACGCCGGCATGGGTCACCACCAGCACGTCCTCGCCATGGCGCGGCACCACCGAGCGTTGCCAGGCCGTACCCACGCGCGTCACGAAGCGTTCCAGCGGCTCGGCGCCGGGTGGCCGGCAGTGGACGGGATCATGATAGAAGGCCCGGTAGGCCCGCGCATTGGCCGCCTGTATTTCTTCATGACTGTGACCTTCCCAGTCGCCGAAACCCACCTCGCGCAGATCGTCATCCAGATCCAGCGGCAAACCATGCGCGTCGGCCACTTCCGCGGCGAACTCCCGGCAACGCCGCAGGGGCGAACTGACCACGCGTTGCCAGGGCGGGCGCTCCGGCATGGCCGCGCGCATCTGCGCCCAGCCACGCTCGCTGAGGGGATCGTCCACACCGTTGCCGCGAATGGCGCGCCCACCCACGGGCTCGCCGTGGCGCAGGAGATCAACGAAGGGGACAGAGTCGGTGGCCATGGGGATCAGCGCCGGATCATTCTTCCGGTTTGCGCTCCAGCGGGGTGATCTTCGCCAGTTCGGTATCGTCGATATCACTGAGCCGTTCGCCGAGGATCAGCGCCATGGCCTCCAGGACCTTGCCGCGCACGATGCCGCCATGAACATGGTAATGATTGACCGTGCATGCAACCGGCTCATGCAGGGCGCGGTCACGGGTCTGAAAATCGATCCAGGCGACAACCGGAACTTCGTTGAGTGCGGCATCAATAACGATCCAGGCGTCAGGCTCGATGATAAGCTCGAGGGTACGCAGCTTCGGTAGAGGAACACGCACGCTGCCGCCCTTGGCAAGGCGTTTGAGCGCAATCTGCGCAAGATTGTAGTGCTCGGCGCTGACCTTGCCGGGACGCGACGCATAGACCGGGACGTTTTCGAGACGTGGATTCATGGCCGTCCCCCTGTGTGTTTATACCCCTTTTCGGGGTGTGTGGTCAGTGCTCCGCACGACCATGGGCCTCGAGGAGCGTGCGCGTCATGATGCGATCAGTGACCGCCATGGCGATGGCAGAGACGATGAAGGTCATATGAATGAGCACCTGCCATTTTACCTCCACCTGACTGGCGGCGACCAGCTCGGCGGCCAGCGCGGCATCCGTGCCGGGCGGGATGGCCACATTCTGAACCTCGATGAAGGTCTTGAGCAGGTGGATAGAGGAAATACCGATCAGTGCCATGGACAGCTTGATCTTCATGGTCGCGGCATTGACGTGCGAGAGCCATTCCGGCTGGTCCGGGTGCTCGCGGATGTTGAGGCGCGAAACGAAAGTCTCGTAGCCGCCGATGATGACCATGATCAGCAGGTTGGCGATCATCACCACGTCGATGAGCGCCAGCACGGTGAGCATTATCTTGGTTTCGGTGGCCGTGCCCGCATCGCCCACCAGGTGATACAGCTCCACCATGAAGTGATAGACGTACACGCCCTGGGCGACGATCAGACCCAGGTATAGAGGCGCCTGTAACCACCGACTCCAGAATATCATCTGGGCCAGAACGGAGAGAGAGGTGCCGCGCAGGTTGCTTTGACTATCGTTCATGCCGACTCCGGTATAGTTTCAGTAGCCGGAAAGCCTACACTCAGGCGGTGAGGCTGGCAAACAGTACGGGCAGTTTCTCCGGCAGACGCTCGACATTATCCACAATAGTATAGTTGTTGGCGCCGAAAATGCGCTTGACATAGCTGTCAGCGTTGGGATCCAGCGTCAGGCAGTAGGACAGCACGCCGTTGCTGTAGAGTTCCTCGACGGCCTTTTTGGTGTCGTGGCGCAGGTGCTGCGGATCGCGCTCGTCGATGTCCGCCGGCTCTCCATCGGTGACGATAAGCAGCAACTTGCGCCTTTCGGGCTGTTTGAGCAGGTGGCGCCCTGCATGGCGCATGGCGGCACCCATTCGGGTGGACAGTCCACCCTGCATGCCGGCAAGGCGCGACCTGGCCTCGTCGTCGAACTTCTGGTTGAAATCCTTGAAGCGGTAGTACTGTACGTCATGGCGCCCGTCCGAGGCGAATCCGTGCAGAGCAAAGGGATCACCGATGCCGTTGATGGCGGTGGCGACCAGGGTGGCCGCCTCGCGGGTCAGCTCGAGCACCGTCTTGTCGCTGCCGGCGATCTTCTCGTTGGTGGACTCGGAGAGATCCAGCAATACCACCACCGCGAGATCGCGGTTCTTGATCACGTTGCGCATGGTGATGCGCGGGTTGGGCTGCTCGCCCATGCGGATGGCGACCATGGCATCGATGGCGGCATTGATATCGATTTCGTCACCGTCTTCCATGTTGCGCACGCGCTGCACGCCCTCGGGCGACAGCAGGTCGATGATCTGCTTGATGCGATGCGCGATGGGCTTGTGCTCGAGAAGGATCTTGTCGATTTCCTCCGGATTGCCGCGCGGCTGGCGACGCTCGTAGACCGTCACCCAGTCCGGGCGATGCAACTGGATCTGGTAGTCCCATTCCGGGTAGTGGAAAGGCTCGGAGACGGGCTCCTTGCCCCACATCTCGTTGAAGCTCTTTGTCGTTTCCAGGTCGTCCTCGTAGGGGAACATTTCCGTTTCGCAGGTCCAGATCTCCTGCGCATCGTCACCAGCCAGTTCGCAATCCACCTCGTTGGCCATCTCCATGACGCTCATGGTCCTGCGTACCTGGCGCTGGCTGGCGGCGATGTACTCGTTCATGGTATCGAAGGTGAACTCTTCGAATTCCCACACGAAACGGTTGTCATCGCGGTAGGGAATGCGGATACGCTCGAGGATGCGCAGGCTGGGCACCGCCTTGCGCGCGGAGAACAGGTTGAACAGCTCCAGGCCCATGTGCCAGGAGAACTGGTTGTTGTCCTGTTCCCCGGCGATGCGCTCGTGGAACTGCTGGCAGAAGGCCGCCAGCTCATCGTCGTCACTGGTGACTGTCTCGTCCAGCAGCATGAGGGCGACATGTTCGAGGACCGTCATGGTGGGGTGCTCGGGCTCCTCGTCCTCGTCGGCCAGCTTGAGCAGTGTCGTCCACAGTTTCTTCAGGCCAGGAAAGTCCCGCGTGGCCTTGTACTCGATGCGCGCGTCCTCGAGGAAGCCGATGAAGAACATCTGTGCCGGGCTCAGCTGCTCGGCGGAGATGGCCGACTCGGTGTAGCAGATGTGGGCAGCCATGTGAGCCGCGGTGGCACGATACAGCTCGAGGCCCGAAACCTCGCCGATGGCGTCAACGGCATCCGGCATGTGCAGGATATGGGCGTCGATGTAGGGGCGGAAGTCGGTATAGTCGGCGCCCGTGGGCCGCAGGAAGAAATCGCGCCCCCACAGCGCACGCAGGTAGAAGTTGAGCTTGCGCTGCACATCGATGAACAGCGTGCCACGGCGCTCCTTCTGCAACATCGCCAGGCTGTCCTGCGATTCCAGGTTGAAATAGGAGGTCAGGTTGTCGAAGTCCCGCCGGTAGGCCTGGGCGCCGAAGTTGGCCCAGCGTCGCAGGCCGCTAAGGGTGAGCTTGGAGAGCAACTCGTCGATGTGGCTGAGCATGGGCCGCAGGCCGCGCGCGGCGGTGGAGGCCAGCTGGTGAATCAGCGTCAGGTAACCACGCAGCAGTTCCGCGTCACCCAGGCGGCGTGACGCGGTGGGCAGGCTGTTGAACAGCAGGCTGATGACTTCACCCGAAGTCATGGACGAGAGCTTCATGGCCGCGGTGAGACAGTCCTTGATGATGTCCTCACCGCACTCCTTGACCACCAGGGGCATTTCCTGGAGGTAGGAAATCACCAGGTCCTTGCCGCGCCCCAGGCCGCAGAGTGCCTTCGCCCCTTCGAGGTATTCCTGCAGGCCGGCCGGCGACATGACCCGCGAGGCCTCGTGGAACGTCCCTTCGAGAACATCCCGAACCTCGGGGGCAACGTCCTTCAGTTGCTCTTCGTAATCTTCAAGTTTGATCGACATCGGTCTACCCGGTGTGAAGCTGCGCCGCAGTGATACTCGTTACGGCCCGCCTCACGGGAGGCGGCGCATGCGTTTACATCGCTGGCGCGCAATCAACCGCTGAAGAAGGTCTGTACTGCCGCATTGAGCGTGTCACGCATGTCCGGATCGTCCGTCAATGGCGTGACCATGGTCATGCTGCAGGCGGCCACCGGCTCCACGCCCTTGTGGATCAACTGGCCAGCATAGACCAGCAGGCGCGTGGAAATACCTTCGTCGAGGCCGTGGCCCTTGAGGTTGCGCGCGCGGTGGGCGATCTGTACCAGCTTGCCGGCCGTCTCCTCGTCAACACCGGATTCTTTCGCCACGATGTTGGTCTCGGTTTCCTCGTCGGGATAGTCAAAATCGAGGCCGCCAAAACGCTGCTTGGTGGACTGCTTGAGATCCTTCATCAGGCTCTGGTAGCCCGGGTTGTAGGAGATCACCAGCTGAAAGTCCGGGTGGGCCTCGATGAGTTCCCCCTTCTTGTCCAGCGGCAGGGTGCGGCGATGGTCGGTCAACGGATGGATGACGACCGTGGTGTCCTGGCGTGCCTCGACCACCTCGTCGAGATAGCAGATGGCGCCAATACGCGCGGCGGTGGTCAGGGGCCCATCCTGCCACTTGGTGCCTTCTTTGTCGAGCAGGAAACGTCCCACCAGGTCCGAGGCGGTCATGTCTTCGTTACAGGCCACGGTAATGAGGGGTTTGCCCAGCTTGTACGCCATGTACTCCACAAAGCGAGACTTGCCGCAACCCGTCGGTCCCTTGAGCATGACCGGCATGCGCGCGTTGTAGGCGGCCTCGTAGAGCTCGATCTCGTTTGCTACCGGCTCATAGAAGGGCTCGTTCTTGATGACGTACTGTTGTGGATCTACCGTAAGTTCGTTTGCCATAACACACCTTGTAAATAATTTTGCGCTTCGATCGAATCAGGTCTCGTCGTCCGTTTCCGTTTCACCGGACCAGCCGGCGGCACGCGCGCGTTCCAGTGCTTCGCCGTGGATCCGCTCGTGGCGCTGGCGCAGCTCGTCGGGGAGATTGCTCACCAGGCAGCCGTACTTGTCCCACTCGGCATTGACCTTCTGCAGCAGCGCATCGATGCCGGCCAGGTTCCAGCCTTCGCAGGTCTCGCTTTCGGGGATCAATTCAAATACCCACGCATCACGTATGATCTTCCCAATGGTGGTCATGCCACCATGCAGATCGTTGTTGATGCCTACATACTTGTCTGGTTTTCCCATGTCCTTGCCACCTTGAAAAAAGCCCCTGTCCGACAAGAACCGGGCAGGGGCTCTGACTCCAGGTTTTCCCTGCGGCGTCTTATACGGTCTTGCCGCGGTAGATAACCATGGCAGCACCGGCAGACTGGGCGAAGTTATCGAAGCCCAGCAGACGCACGTGGTTGTTGGGGTGCGCCTTGTGGCAGGCCTCTACCTCGGCGAGGATGGCATCCACGTCGGTCTCGCCGAACATGGGCAGCTTCCACATGTACCAGTAGTGGCCACCGGCGTTCTCGGGCTCGGTATGCTCGATACCTGGGTTCCAGCCCTTGCTGACGATGTACTCCACCTGCTTGCGGATCTTTTCCTTGTCCATAGGGGGCAGGTAAGAGAAAGTTTCAAACTTGCGGCTTGAGGGATCGCTCAAGCTCGACTTGTAGTCTTGCATGTCACTCATTTTCTAAATCCTCTGGTTACTAGTAAGTTCGCTGCAGGAGCGGCACCTCGCCGCTCCTGCATATCGTTACTGGCGAAGTCTTACTTGTGCGAAACGTCCAGCTTGTCGACCGTGTCGAACTCGAACTTGATTTCCTTCCAGGTCTCCATGGCCATCTTGAGCTCGGGGCTGTGCTTGGCGGCCTCGGTAAGGATCTCCTTGCCCTCCTTTTCGATTTCACGACCTTCGTTGCGTGCCTGGACACAGGCCTCGACGGCAACACGGTTGGCGGCGGCGCCGGCAGCATTACCCCAGGGGTGACCCAGCGTACCACCACCGAACTGCAGCACGGAATCGTCACCGAAGATGCTGACCAGAGCAGGCATGTGCCACACGTGGATACCACCGGAGGCAACCGGGAAGACGCCGGGCATGGCGCCCCAGTCCTGGTCGAAGAAGATACCGCGACTGCGGTCTTCCTTGATGTAGGAATCACGCATGATGTCGATCCACCCCAGGGTGGCGTCGCGGTCACCTTCCAGCTTGCCGACAACCGTACCGGAGTGCAGGTGGTCGCCGCCGGACAGGCGCAGGATCTTGGTCAGCACGCGGAAGTGGATACCATGGTGCGGATTGCGATCGAGCACGGCGTGCATGGCGCGGTGAATGTGCAGCAGCATGCCGTTGTCCTGACACCATTTTGCCAGCTGGGTGTTGGCCGCCCAGCCGCCGGTGATGTAGTCGTGCATGATGATGGGCGCACCGATTTCCTTGGCGTACTCGGCGCGCTTCATCATCTCGTCGGAGGTCGGCGCGGTGACGTTCAGGTAGTGACCCTTGCGCTCGCCGGTTTCGGCCTCGGCCTTCTGGATGGCCTCCATGACGAAGTCGAAGCGATGACGCCAACGCATGAAGGGCTGGGAGTTGACGTTCTCGTCGTCCTTGGTGAAGTCCAGACCGCCACGCAGGCCTTCGTAGCAGGCGCGGCCGTAGTTCTTGGCCGACAGGCCCAGCTTGGGCTTGATGGTGCAGCCGAGCAGCGGACGACCGTACTTGTTGAGAATATCGCGCTCGACCTGGATGCCCTGGGGCGGACCATTACAGGTCATGACATAGGCCAGCGGGAAGCGTACGTCTTCCAGGCGCAGGGCGCGCAGGGCCTTGAAGCCGAAGACGTTGCCCACCAGCGAGGTCATGACGTTGACCACGGAACCTTCTTCGAACAGGTCGATGGGATAGGCCACGAAGGCGTAGAAACAGGTGTCGTCGCCCGGTACGTCCTCGATGGCGTAGGCGCGGCCCTTATAATAGTCCAGGTCGGTGAGCAGATCGGTCCAGACGGTGGTCCAGGTACCAGTGGAAGACTCGGCGGCCACGGCGGCGGCGACTTCTTCGCGGGGTACGCCCGGCTGCGGGGTGACCTTGAAGCATGCCAGGATATCGGTGTCCTTCGGGGTATATTCCGGCATCCAGTAAGTTTCGCGGTACTCTTTCACGCCCGCGTCGTATTTCTTGGCCATATTGGCTCCTCCTGTCGAGAAAGTTCGAACTTCTTTTGCAAATGGTCCCCGTCGGCGCCAGCCGGCGGAGAGAGTTCGTCCGTGCAGGCCACCCAATCACGTCGGGACGTAGCTGCCCTGCATCAGGGAGCCCAAAGTATAAGCGCCCATTACATAAAGTAAACTCAATAAAAATGATTGAATCCATAAGGTATTACTTATAGTATATTTCCCCATGAACGTGACCCTGCGCCAGCTGCATGTCTTCGAGGCCGTCGCCCGCCACCTCAGCTACACCCGCGCGGCCGAAGAGCTGCACCTCAGCCAGCCGGCGGTCTCCATGCAAATCAAGCAGTTGGAGGACAATATCGGTCTGCCGCTGCTGGAGCGGCTGGGTCGGCGCGTCTATCTCACCGAGGCCGGCCAGGAGATGTACCGCTACAGCCACGCCATCGCCCTGGAACTGGACGAGGCCGAGGCGGTCCTCGAGCAGCTCAAGGGCCTGCAGGCCGGGCGCCTGAAGGTCGCCGTGGCCTCCACCGCCTCGGCCTTCGCCACGCGCATGCTGTCGCTGTTCCGCAAGCGCTTCGCCGGCATCACCGTGAGCCTCGACGTCACCAACCGCGCGGGCCTGCTGGCCCAGCTCGGCAACAACGAGAAGGATCTCGTCATCATGGGCAAGCCGCCCGAGGACATGGCCCTCGCCACCCGCAGCTTTGCCGACAATCCCCTGGTGGTCGTCGCCGCCCCTGACCACCCGCTGGCCGGCGAGACCCGCATACCGCTGGCGCGCCTGCGCGAGGAGACCTTCGTGGTGCGCGAACCGGGCTCCGGTACCCGTACCGCCATGGAGCGCTTCTTTGCCGCCCATGACCTGACCCTCGACAGCCGCATGGAAATGAACGAAAACGAATCCCTCAAGCTCGCCGTGCAGGCGGGCATGGGGCTCGGCATCGTCTCCATCCACACCCTCGAGCTGGAACTGGCAACCGGGCGACTGGTGATCCTCGACGTGGAGGACATGCCCATCATGCGCCACTGGTACCTTGTGCACCGCGAGGGCAAGCGCTTGCCCCCGGTGGCGGAGGCCTTCCGTGACTTCGTCCTCAGCGAGGGACGCGAACTGATACCGACGCTGATCGGCACCACGGGCCAGGCGCTGCCAGATTCCCAATCCTAAATACGTGTTCCGAATCCCCGATCAACTGAGAATGACCGGATTGCCCTGTCCGCCTGTCTCTCGCCGGGGTGGTGTTTACGGACACGCGGTACATACGTCCCTGCACGCTCGACAGCCGCGGTCGCTCCGGGCGTGGCCCAGGCCAGCTTCTCGACCTCCGGTCTCACCTTCTCCTGCCCTCTCGCGACACTA